>NZ_RZQE01000001.1:0-111852 GCF_004022955.1 Mesorhizobium sp. M7A.F.Ca.US.002.01.1.1
GATCAGGATCAACAGCCCGATCGTGAGCGGCCAGGCAAGCCCATCGCCCCGCCTGGCCCAGTAGCCGCGCCCGCTGATCCAGAAACGCCGCAGCAGGTATTTCCGGCGCGCCTGCTCGGCTTCTTCGGGCGTCAGTTGCGGATCCGGCTCGACAGCCTCCGGTGGCGGTCCCGGCTGGCCGTCGACCTCGGGGGCAGCTTCGGCAGTCGGCGGTTTTTTTTCGCGCAGATCCTCGTGGCGCGGCCTCTGGTCACGCGGCGCTTGCTGTCGCGGCTTCAAGGCACCGCGCGGTTTGATGCCGTCGGCCTGTTTCAATTTGGGTTTCGCCTCGGACATACGCTCCGACAACGACCTCAAAATCAAAAGGTTTCACGACGACAGCCGATATCAATGCGCAGTGCCGTAGCCGGCTCCAAAAACCTTTTCGCCGCCGATCCAGACGCCCTTCGGGTCGAGATCGTCCGACAGCGCGACAATATCCGCAGCCGTGCCGTTGGCGAATCGGCCAAGCCGGTGCGACTGGCCGATTGCTTGCGCCGGATAGAGCGAAGCCATGCGCAAGGCCTCGGAAAGCTCGACCCCGATGACGCGGTGGGTGAAACGAATGGCCGAGATCATGTCGAGATCGGCGCCCGCCAGCGTTCCGTCGCCGAGCCGCAGGCTGCCATGCCTGCGATAGATGGTACGGCCGTTGAGCGTGAACGACGTCATGTCGGTGCCGATTGTCGCCATGGCGTCGGTGACCAGAACGATCCTGGCCGGCCCCTGCTTGGCGCGCAGTGCGATCTTGATGGTGGCCGGATCGACATGGATGCCGTCGGCGATGAGACCGGCCGACAAGGTGCCGATGTCGATGGCGGCGCCAGCCAGGCCAGGCTCGCGATTGCCGATCTGGCTCATCGCATTGAACAGGTGGGTAACCATCGAGGCGCCCGCCGCGGCAAAGGCGCTGGCGGTGGCGTAGCCGGTGTCGGAATGGCCAAGGCTGACGATGACGCCGGCCTTAGTCAGCGCCGCGACGCGAGCCGGCTCGACGGATTCGGGCGCGATGGTGGTCAGCAGCACCGGCAGCTTTTGCCGAGCCGCGATCAGCATCGCCTGGTCGGCATCCGTCATCGGCCGGATCAGCGCCGGATCATGCGCGCCCTTGCGGGCGACCGACAAATGCGGGCCTTCGAGATGCAGCCCGAGAAACCCAGGCACCTTCTGGCGCGCCGCCGCCTCGCCGGCGGCGACAGCGGCGGCCGTGATTGCAGGCGTGTCGGTGATCAGCGTCGGCAGCAGCGCCGTCGTGCCGAAGGGCGCGTGCGCGCGGCAGATGGTCTCGATGGAAGCGACATCGGGATGGTCGTTGAGCATGACGCCGCCGCCGCCATTGACCTGCAGGTCCACGAAACCCGGCACCAGCAGGCCGTCACCGGCGTCGACGAGGGCGATGTCCGAGGGGACGGCGCCCGTGGGCAAAATGGCCTCGACGAGACCGTCGCGCACGACCAGCGCGTGGCCTTCATGCCAATCGTCGCCGTCGAAAATCCGGGCGCCAGTCAGGGCAAAGCGATTGCTCATACGGTCTCCGTCACCTTGCGAAGATTGCGCGGCGTGTCCGGGTCGAGACCGCGATGGCGGGCAAACGCCTCGACGAACATGTAGAAGGAGACGATCAGCGTCAGCGGATCGGTCAGTGGATGGCCTGTGGCGACATGCGGCAGGCGCACGGCGCGTTGGGCAAGTGCCGAGGTGACGAACACCGGCGCGCCCTTGGCCGCCAGGCTGTCGGCGGCCTCGGCAATCGACGGTTCGGACGCGTCGCGCGCGGCCAGCGCCAGCACCGGAAAATCGGGGCCGACCAGCGCCAGCGGGCCGTGCATGACCTCGGCGGCGCTGTAGGCTTCCGCATGCATGCCGCAGGTCTCCTTGAATTTCAGCGCAGCCTCATTGGCCATCGCCGCCGACGGTCCGCGGCCGAGGATGAACAACGACTTCTGCTTCTCGATCGTCTCAGAGAGCACGCTCATCCAGTCGCAGGCGATCGCCTTGCCGAAATGCTCCGGCAGGCGGGCAAGCGCCGCCAGCAGCGCATCGTCGCCGGTGGCATGCGCCATCAGAGCGAGGCCGGCGACGGCCGAATTGATGAAGGTCTTGGTGGCCGCGACGCTGCGCTCGGGGCCGGCCAGGATGTCGATCGCATAGTCCGAGGCACGCGCCAGCGGCGAATCGGCGGTGTTGGTGATGGCGACGGTCAGCGCGCCTCCCGCCCGCGCGGTTTCGGCCATGGCGACGATGTCGGGGCTCTTGCCCGATTGCGAGATCGCCAGGCAGGCCGAGCCGGCGAGCCTGAGCTTGCGGCCATAGATCGAGGCGATCGACGGCCCGACCGATGCGACGGCCAGGCCCGCCGTCAGCTCGACGGCGTATTTCATGAAGGTGGCGGCATGGTCGGACGAGCCGCGCGCCACGGTGACGACGAACTGCGGGTCGCGTTCCCGGATGCCGCGCCCGGCTTCGGTCAGCACGGCGCCGGAGCCGTCGAGCAGGCGGGCGACGGCCTGCGGGACCTCCTCGATCTCGCGCCGCATATGGGTCATCTCTGTCGACATGGTCGGCTCTGTCGTGCTCATGGTCGGCCCTCTTCGCTCGGCCCTGTCAGCCGCAGTTCGGCGACGAAATCATAGGCGTCGCCCCGGTAGATAGAGCGGGTGAATTCGATCACCTTGCCGCTCGCCAGATAGGAAATACGTTCGATGTGCAGGCCGGCAATGCCTGGCGGCACCTCGAGCAGGCGCGCGTCGCTGTCGCCGAGATTGGCGGCGGAAATGCGCTGCACCGCCCGCACCGGCCGATTGCCGGTCAATTCCAGCGCGGCATAGAGCGAGGAGCCTATGTCGGCCGGGTCGGGCAACACGCTGGCCGACAGCGAGGCCCGCTCGATCGCCAGCGGCGTGTCGTTGGCAATGCGCAGGCGCGCCACGCGCGCCACCAGTTCGTTCGACGACAGGCCGAGCACCATCATTTCGTCGGGCGAAGGTGCGTAAAGGCCGCGGTCGAGCCATGCCGAACGCACCACCATGCCGCGCCGCGCCATGTCCTCGGTAAACGAGGTCAGCCGCGACAGCGACTGTTCGACACGCTCCATGCGCGGCGCCACGAAGGTGCCGGAGCCGTGGCGCTGCACCAGGATGCCGCCCTTGACCAGGTCCTGCACCGCCTTGCGCACGGTGACCCGCGAAATATCGGCCTTGGTGGCGATGTCGCGCTCGGAGGGCAGCGCGTCGCCCGGCCCGATCAGGCCGCGATTGACCGCGTCCTCGATGCTCTTGCGCAACTGCAGATAAAGCGGCGCGCCGCTTTGCGCCTGATGTTTCAGCGTGGCGAAGATCTGGTCGGCGGCCTCGCTCATCGAGTTGCCTCCGCGTGTCCGGCAAGGAGGCGAACCGCCATCTGCACCGCGCCGCCCAGCGCGTCGTCGAGCGGCGGCTTCAGCAGCGCCCGGTAGCGGGCAGACAGGCGCGGCGCGTAGAGCGGCGCCAGCCCGCCGAGGAGGCACAGCGGCGCGTCGTCGGCGAGATCGAGCGCGCCGAGCGAGGCTTCGACATCGGCAACTACCTTGTCGAGGATCCAGTTGGCGACGCTGTCGCCCTTCTCGGCGTGTTCGAACACCTTGGGTGCGAAGCCGCCGAAATCGCCGGGCTTGGCATTGGTGGTGAATTCGACGACATCCTCCGGGTTGTTGCGGAAGACGGCCAGCATGCTCTGCGTCAGCGGCGAGCCCGCGCGGACGCCGTCATAGGCAAGCAGTGTCTGTTCGAGCAGGTCGCGGCCGATACGGGCGCCGCTGCCCTGGTCGCCAACCTGGAAGCCCCAGCCGCCGATGGCGCGCGATTTGCCTTGTCTGCGCGCCATATAGGCGGTGCCGGTGCCGAGGATCGCCATGGCGCCGTCACCGGCGCCGACAGCGCCTTCCAGCGCGATTTCGGCGTCGGTCTCGACTTGGCTGATGCTGAATGGCAGGATCGCCTCGAGCTGCTGCCGGTAGGTGCCGACATTGGCGCCGGCAAGGCCGAGAATTGCGGGCGTTCGCGGGATCAGTTCCGGATCCTGCCCGGCGACGAGGAACGCCTGCCTGGCGGCCTCGACGATGTTCGAGCGAGCGCCGGTCAGGTCGGTGCGGATGTTGGCGGCGCCGCTTTTGGCGCGGCCGATCACCGTGCCGTCCGCCGTTGCCAGGGCGGCCCTGCAGCTGGTGCCGCCGCCATCGATTCCGAGCACGAAATTCACGTTGATTTCTCCTCCGGGCGGATAATACCAATAAAATACCAATAGCCAAGGGTTAATTTCCGTTTCAAAAAGTTTAAGCCGTATTTTATTGAAAAATCTGCGTATGTCGGCCGCTCAGCGATTTCCAGTCCGCGAATTCGTTAATGCGTGTGGACAAGTGGTATTTTTTTGGTATTGTTCTGGTATTGGAGGAACCGGGATGGCCGAAACGCGCACCGAAGCGCTTCACAAAAATGCCGAGGGGCTGGATATCCAGCCTCCGGACGCCATCCTTTCCTATTTGGCCGATGCGCAGATCGAAGCCGCCAAGGTGGTGCGCCATGCCATTCCATCCATCGCCAGGGCCGCCGAGATCATCGCCGGCAGGCTGAAGGGCGGCGGCAAGCTTGCCTACGCCGCGGCCGGCAGCTCAGGCCTGATGGCACTGGCCGATGCGCTGGAGCTGCCGGGCACCTTCGGCATTCACCGCGACCGCATCGCCATCCTGATCGCCGGCGGCGACGACGCTTTCCGCACGCTGGCCGGCGGGCCGGAAGACGACACCGAGGAAGCCGCGGCAGCGGTCGCCGAGGCCGGCCTCGGCAAGGGCGACTGCCTGATCGCCATTTCCGCCAGCGGCACGACGCCCTATGCCGTGCGGGCCATCGAGGAGGCTGCCCGCCGCGGCGCTGCCACCATCGGCATCGCCAACAACAGGGACTCTGCGCTGCTGCGCCAGGCACAAACCGCCATCCTGCTCGAAACGCCGCCGGAACTGATCGCCGGCTCCACGCGCATGGGCGCCGGCACTGCCCAGAAGATCGCGCTCAACATGCTGTCGACGCTGACCGCCATCCATCTCGGCCATGTGCATGACGGCTACATGGTCAATCTCATGGCCGACAACATCAAGCTGCGCGACCGCGCGGCGCGTATCGTCGCCGCCGTCAGCGGCCGCGGCACGGACGAAGCGGCCCGCCTGCTCGAAAAGAGCGGCGGCGCGGTCAAGACCGCCATTCTGCTCGCCGCCGGCGCCGACAGCACTGACGCGGCGCAGAAGATACTGGAAGAGGCCGGCCAGAAGTTGCGGCCGGCCCTTTCCGCTATAGAGGGGAGCAAGGGCTCAAAAGCCTCTGTTCTCATCAAAACCGAACCTGAAAAAGGTCAACAGGGAGACTGAGCATGACAACGAAACTACTGACGGCACTGCTTTTGGGCACCAGCATTCTCGGCTCGGCCGGGTTGGCTCACGCCGACGACGTAACGCTCAACATCGAAAGCTGGCGCGGCGACGACCTTGCCATCTGGAAGGACAAGCTGATCCCGGCTTTCGAAGCCAAGAACCCGGGCATCAAGGTCGTGTTCGCACCCTCGGCTCCGACCGAATATGACGCCGCGCTCGGCGCCAAGCTCGCCGCCGGCTCGGCGGGCGACCTGATCACCTGCCGCCCGTTCGACAAGTCGCTTGAGCTGTTCAAGAAGGGCAACCTTGCCGATCTCTCGGCGCTGCCTGGCATGGAGAACTTTTCGCCGGTGGCCAAGTCCGCCTGGCAGACCGACGACGGCAAGGCGAGCTTCTGCGTGCCGATGGCCTCGGTCATCCACGGCTTCATCTACAACAAGGACGCCTTCGACAAGCTCGGCATCAAGGTGCCGGAGACCCGCGACGAGTTCTTCGCCGCGCTCGACAAGATTAAGGCCGACGGCACCTACATCCCGATGGCGATGGGCACCAAGGATCTCTGGGAAGCCGCGACCATGGGCTACCAGAACATCGGCCCCAACTACTGGAAGGGCGAGGACGGCCGCGCGGCGCTGATCAAGGGCGATCAGAAGCTGACCGACAAGGACTGGGTCGCGCCGTATGAGGAACTGGCCAAGTGGAAGCCTTATCTCGGCGATGGCTTCGAGGCGCAGACCTATCCGGACAGCCAGAACCTGTTCACGCTCGGCCGCGCCGCCATCTACCCGGCCGGCTCGTGGGAGATCGGCCTGTTCAACACCCAGGCGCAGTTCAAGATGGGCGCCTTCCCGCCGCCGGTCGAGAAGGCCGGCGACACCTGCTACATCTCCGACCATACCGATATCGGCATGGGCCTGAATGCGGCTTCGAAGAACGCCGATGCGGCCAAGACCTTCCTGTCCTGGGTCGCCTCGCCGGATTTCGCAACCATCTACGCCAACGCACTGCCGGGCTTCTTCAGCCTGAACTCCTCGCCGGTGAAGATGGAAGACCCGCTGGCGCAGGAATTCGTCTCCTGGCGCGGCAAGTGCAAGTCGACGATCCGCTCGACCTACCAGATCTTGTCGCGCGGCACGCCGAACCTCGAGAACGAGACCTGGGTTGAATCGGCCAACGTCATCAACGGCACCGATACGCCGGAAGCGGCGGCCAAGAAGCTGCAGACCGGCCTCGATAGCTGGTACCATCCGGCCAAGTAAGAGCTCAGGCAACGGAACCGGCCTGGCGCACGCCTGGCCGGTTCCGGACTACCTCATTCAAAGCCTATTCGGATTGCGATTGTCGGCACCGCCTCCCGGCCTTACCCTCTCTTCGGGGAAGGCTAGCTGATCAGTCGCAGGCCTTTGTTCCTGCCGCATCGGCAGGAATGGTCGGGCCGTGCATCGAGGCATCATCTAGATCGATACCCTTTGGAACCGAGAGACGGCGGGGACCGAACTCATGGCCGCAGATATCAGAGCGAAAAGACCGTTCCGCTGGCATATAGGCGTCTTCCTGGCGCCGGCGGTGCTTGTCTACACGGCAATCATGATCCTGCCGCTCGCCGGCACGCTGCAGCTCTCGCTGTTCCGCAACATCGAGCAGCACCAGGTCTTCGTCGGGCTGGAAAACTTCCGCATGCTGTTCGGCGATCCCAACTGGTCGGTGGGTTTCTGGAACGCGCTGAGGAACAACACCTGGTTCTTTATCATCCACATGCTGGTGCAGAACCCGATCGGCGTCATGCTGGCCGCGCTTCTGTCCAGCCCGAGACTGAGGTTCGCGGCCTTCTACCGCACGGCGATCTTCGTGCCGACCATCCTGTCCTTCGTCATCGTCGGTTTCGCCTGGAAGCTGATCCTGTCCCCGTTGTGGGGCGTGGCGCCGCATCTGATGGATCTCGTCGGCCTGAAAAGCCTGTTCACGCCATGGCTCGGCAAGGAACAATATGCGCTCACCGCACTCAGCCTGATTTCGGTGTGGCAGTTCGTCGGCATCCCGATGATGCTGATCTACGCCGCCCTGCTGTCGATCCCCGAAGAGGTGATCGAGGCCGCCGAATGCGATGGCATTACCGGCCTGGCGCAGTTCTGGAAGATCAAGCTGCCGCTGATCCTGCCGTCGATCGGCATCATCTCGATCCTCACCTTCGTCGGCAATTTCAACGCCTTCGACCTGATCTACACCGCGCAAGGCGCGCTCGCCGGGCCGAACTATTCGACCGATATTCTCGGCACTTTCCTCTACCGCGCCTTCTTCGGCTTCCAGCTGCAGGTCGGCGACCCCAATATGGGCGCGGCGATCGCCACGATGATGTTCCTGATCATCCTCGGCGGCGTCTGCGTCTACCTCTTCCTCGTCCAGACGCGCCTGCGTCGCTACCAGTTCTGAGGGGCCGAGAGATGAGCACCGCCACCCGTTCCGTGCCCCGCACCATCGGCGCCCATGCGATCCTGCTGACCTACACGGTGATCGCGCTGTTTCCGGTGATCCTGGTGATCATGAACTCGTTCAAGTCCCGCGCCGGCATCTTCGGCGCGCCGCTGACGCCGCCGACGCCAAAGACCTTCGACCTGATCGGCTACACCACCGTCATCGGCCAGGGCGACTTCTTCCACTATTTCCAGAACAGCCTCGTCGTCACCGTCGCCTCGCTGTTCTTCGTGCTCCTGTTCGGCGCCATGGCAGCGTTTGCGCTGTCGGAATACCGCTTCCGCGGCAATTCGCTGATGGGGCTCTATCTGGCGCTCGGCATCATGATCCCGATCCGGCTGGGCACCGTCGCCATCCTGCAATTGATGGTGGCGAGCGGGCTGGTCAACACGCTGACGGCGCTGATCCTGGTCTACACCGCGCAAGGCCTGCCGCTTGCCGTGTTCATCCTGTCGGAGTTCATGAAGCAGGTGTCCGACGATCTGAAGAATGCCGGCCGCATCGACGGCCTGTCGGAATACACCATCTTCTTCCGCCTGGTGCTGCCACTGGTCAGGCCGTCGATGGCAACCGTCGCCGTCTTCACCATGATCCCGATCTGGAATGACCTGTGGTTCCCGCTGATCCTGGCGCCGTCGGAAGAAACCAAGACGGTGACGCTCGGCGCCCAGCTGTTCCTCGGCCAGTTCGTCACCAACTGGAACGCTATCCTGGCGGCGCTGTCGCTGGCGATCATGCCGGTGCTGATCCTCTACGTCATCTTCTCGCGGCAGTTGATCCGCGGCATTACTTCCGGAGCGGTGAAGTGAGTTCTGAAACCCCTCTGCGCGTCGTCGTCGCCGGGCTTGGCAATATGGGTCGCAGCCATGCGCTGGCCTACCATACCAATCCAGGTTTCCAGATCGCGGCGCTGATCAATCGCTCCGACGTGCCGCTGCCGGACGGGCTGTCGGGTTACGGCATCAAGCGCTCCTTCGACGAGGCATTGCGCGATGAAAAGCCCGATGTCGCCTGCATCGCCACCTATTCCGACAGCCATGCCGACTATGCGGTGAAGGCGTTCGAGGCCGGTTGCCACGTCTTCGTCGAAAAGCCGCTGGCAACGACGGTGGCCGATGCCAGGCGCGTCGTCGCGGCGGCCAAGGCCAACGGCAGGAAGCTGGTGATCGGCTACATCCTGCGCCATCACCCGTCCTGGATCAGGCTCATCGCCGAAGCGCGCAAGCTCGGCGGCCCCTACGTCTTCCGCATGAACCTCAACCAGCAATCCTCGGGCCATACCTGGGAGACGCACAAGCAGTTGATGCAGACGACCTCGCCGATCGTCGATTGCGGCGTGCACTATCTCGACGTCATGCTGCAGATCACCGATGCGAAGCCCGTGGAAGTGCGCGGCATGGGCGTGCGGCTGACCGACGAGGTCGCGCCCTCGATGTACAATTACGGCCACTTGCAGGTGCTGTTCGACGACGGTTCGGTCGGCTGGTATGAGGCCGGCTGGGGGCCGATGATTTCGGAAACCGCCTTCTTCGTGAAGGACGTCATCTCGCCCAATGGCTGCGTGTCGATCGTCATGAAGGAAGGTGTGAAGTCCGATGACATCGACACCCACACCAAGACCTCGACCATCCGCCTGCACAATGCGGCGGCCGACGCGGACGGCAAGTTTCTCAAGGCCGACGAAATGCTGTCGATGGCAGGCGAACCCGGCCATCAGGACCTCTGCGACCTCGAACAGGCCTTCGTGCTGAAGGCAATCCGCGAGGATCTGGACCTCGCCAAACACATGGACGACGCGGTCAAATCGCTCGCCGTCTGCCTTGCCGCCGACGAGAGCGTGCGCAGCGGCGCCGCCCTCAAACTCTAGAACAGGGACGAAGCCGTGGGCTCGCTGAACATCGAGAACGTGAAGAAGGCCTTTGGGCCGGTCGAGGTGCTGAAGGGCATCAACCTCGAAGTGAACGACGGCGAGTTCGTCGTTTTCGTCGGGCCGTCCGGCTGCGGCAAGTCGACCCTGCTCAGGGTCATTGCCGGGCTGGAGGATTCGACCTCGGGCCGCGTCGTCATCGACGGCGCGGACGTTTCGGCCACGCCGCCGGCCAAGCGCGGCATCGCCATGGTGTTCCAGACCTATGCGCTCTATCCGCATCTGACGGTGAAGAACAATATGGGCCTCGGCCTCAAGCAGGCCGGCACGCCGGCGGCCGAGATCGAGCGCCGCATCGGCATAGCCTCGTCGATGCTGTCGCTGGAGCCCTATCTCGAAAGGCGGCCGGCCGAACTCTCCGGCGGCCAGCGCCAGCGTGTCGCCATCGGCCGCGCCGTGGTGCGCGAGCCGAAGCTTTTTCTCTTCGATGAGCCATTGTCCAACCTCGATGCCGCACTGCGCGTCAACACAAGGCTGGAGATCGCGCAGCTGCATCGCCGGCTGAAGGCAACGATGATCTACGTCACCCACGACCAGGTCGAGGCGATGACCCTGGCCGACAAGATCGTAGTGCTCAACGCAGGGAAAATCGAGCAGATCGGTGGCCCGATGGAGCTCTACAATTCGCCGGCAAATGAGTTCGTCGCCGGCTTCATCGGCTCGCCGAAGATGAATTTCGTCGACGGCGCCCGTCTCGGCGAAACCGCCAAGACAATCGGCGTGCGGCCGGAACATCTGACCGTCGATCCGAAATCCGGCTCCTGGAAGGGAACGGTGGTGCACGCCGAGCATCTCGGCGCCGACACCAACCTCTATCTCGACTGCGAGAAGGCCGGGCTGATCACCGTGCGGATTTTTGGTGTTTACGATGCCGAGCCGGGTGCCACGCTGTATGCGACGCCGGATCCGGCGAAGACGTATCGGTTTGGTACGGATGGGAAGGTGCTGAAGTAGATACGCCGGCGCTGGCCCTCACCCAGCCTCCGTTTCGCTCGGCTGACCTCTCCCCGAGGGGAGAGGAGATTGCCAGCGCCGACGCCAGTCTCTTCTCCCCAGCGGGGAGAAGGTGGCCGCGAAGCGGCCGGATGAAGGGGCAGCGCTGACCCCGAAATGTACTGCCTAAACGTCCGCCTTGAACGTCTGCTTCTGCTGCCCCAGGCCTTCAATGCCCAGTTCAACCACATCGCCGGCCTTCAAGAACACCGGCGGCTTCATGCCCAGCCCGACGCCGGGCGGCGTGCCGGTGGAGATGATGTCGCCGGGGTGCAGCGACATGAACTGGCTGAGATAGGACACCAGATACTTGACGCCATAGACCATGGTCTTGGTCGAGCCGTTCTGCATCGTCTTGCCGTTGACGGTCAGCCACATTTTGAGGTTCTGCGGATCGGCTACCTCGTCCTTGGTCACCAGCCATGGGCCGGTAGGGCCGAATGTGTCGCAGCTCTTGCCCTTGGTCCACTGGCCCTGGCGCTCGGCCTGGAAGGCGCGCTCTGAGACGTCGTGGGCGACGCTATAGCCGGCGACATAGTCGAGCGCGTCGGCTTCGCTGACATATTTGGCGGTTTTGCCGATGATCACGGCCAGCTCGACTTCCCAGTCGGTCTTCTCCGAGCCGCGGGGGATCAGCACGTCGTCATCCGGCCCGACAATGGCCGAGCTTGCCTTCATGAAGATGATCGGCTCCGGCGGCACGGTAGCGCCGGTCTCGGCGGCGTGGTCGGAATAGTTCAGGCCGATGCAGATGAACTTGCCCGTGCCGGCAACGCAGGCGCCGAGGCGCGGGCTGCCGGAAACCGCCGGCAGCGACTTCGGATCTAGCTTGGCGAGTGCTGCCAGCGATGCCGGATCGAGTGCCTTGCCGCCGATATCGGTGACGTGAGCGGAGAGATCACGGATCGTTCCATCCGCATCGAGCAGGCCGGGACGTTCGCTTCCCACCTCGCCATAGCGCAGCAGTTTCATCTAAATCCTTCTCCTGATTGCGGCCTCGCGGCCTTTTGCAAACTTTCCGCCAAGGCGATTGCTCCTTCAAGGAACCGGCGGACCGTACTCACCGACCTGACTACGGACAAGCGCGATCGCCATACAAGATAGCCGGCGCGCGGGATTTTCAGACTGTTCGATCCCCTGTTGAACGCCGGCAACGGGCCAGATCGTCCGGCCCACGCAAGATTTCCGCAGTCAGATCGACCAGCCGCCGTCGATATTGTAGGCCTGCCCGGACGTGTACGTGGCGCCGGCCAGGTAGACGGCCAGATCGGCGATTTCCTCCGGCGTGCCGAGCCGGCCCATCGGCTGGCGGGCGATGAAGGCGGCGCGGGCGGCATCATAGTCGCCTTGCGCGTGCATGCGGTCCTGCAGCGACGGGCTCTCGACCGTGCCGGGGCAGATGGCGTTGCAGCGTATGCCCTTGCCGACATAGTCGGCGGCTATCGCCTTGGTCAGGCCGATGACCGCGGCCTTGGTCAGGCCATAGACGAAGCGGTTGGGCACGCCCTTGGTGGAACTGGCCAGCGAGGCCATGTTGATGATCGATCCGTCGCCGCGTTCCAGCATGCCGGGCAGCACGGCCCGGCTGGTGCGGATCATGGCGCGGACATTGAGGTTCAGCGCGAAATCGAGGTCGCCGTCCTTCATCTCCAGGATCGAGCCCGAATGGACGAAACCGGCGCAATTGAACAGCACGTCGACGACACCGATCTCGGCAAAGGCGGCGTTGACGGCTTCGTCGTTGAGCACGTCCAGCTTGCGGGTCTTGATCCCTGGCGTCTTGGCGAGTTCCGCCAGCAGCGTCTCGTTGATGTCGGTGGCGTAGACGATGGCGCCGGCTTTTGCGAAGGCCAGTGCGCTCGCCTTGCCGATCCCTGGCGCCGCTGCCGTGACGACAACGACCTTGCCTGCCAGATCCGCCATGCTGTTCTCCTCGTCCGCTGGGATAGTCCGGGTCTACCTGCGGCTGGCCAAGGCGTCATGTGCCAGTCACGCGTGATCGTGCAGCCTGCGCCGTTGACCGTTCACTGATAAAGATGTTTTTTCTCGTTAAAGAACATCTGTCCGGGCGTCAAGCCCGAACACGATCTGAACAGTACCGGCAGGCCATCAATCGCCGTAAGGCACCCAGACATTCTTGACCTCGACGGCGCGGCGTAGGAAGGCGTCGCCGGCGGCTTGGTCGGATGCCCAGTCGATGCCGCGGCCATTGCCGCTCCAGACGCGCTTGAGGTTGCCGATGGACTCGGCTTCCGCCTTGGCGCAGGTCTCGGCATCGGCGAACACCCAAAGCCCGTCGACATCGTCATGCTTGGCCAGCACGCCGGCGAGTTCGGCGCTGCGACCGGTGACGATGTTGATGGCGCCTGAGGGAATGTCGGAATATTCGATGACCTGGTAAAGATCGGTCGCCAGCAGCGGGTAGCGCTCCGACGGCACTGCGACCACGGTGTTGCCCATCGCGAGTGCGGGTGCAATCAGCGAGATCAGGCCGAGCAGCGGCGAGGCATCCGGCGCGACGATGCCGACGACGCCGACCGGCTCGTGCAGCGCCAATGTCACGGCACGCGCGGGCGGTTGGTGCACGCGGCCCTCGAATTTGTCGGCCAGACCGGCATAGAGGAACAGCCGCTCGATGGATTGTTCTACCTCTTCCCGCGCAGCCTTGGGCGTGGCGCCGGTCAATTCGGTGAGACGGGCGGCGAACTCGCCGGCGCGGCCGGAAAGGTTCTCGGCCAGATAATAGAGCACCTGGGACCTGTTATAGGCGGTCGCCTCCGGCCAGGCCTTGGCACCGCGGGCGGCGGAGACGGCATCGCGGATATCCTTGCGGCTACCAAGCCCAACTTCGCCGGCAAGCTTGCCCTTGGCGGTGGCGACAGCCAGCGAATAATTGCCGTCCGGCCGTACCTGCTTGCCGCCGATGAACAGCTTTGCCGTACGGTCGATTGCCGCGCCATCGGCCTGCTCGACCGGTTGCGCCGACATCGTCGCCGGCTTGATGACCGGGCCGAGCGGCAATTTTGCCGTGAGATATTCGAACATGCCCTCGCGCCCGCCCTCACGACCGAAACCACTCTCGCGGTAGCCGCCGAAGCCACAGGCGGCGTCGAACATGTTGGTGCCGTTGACCCAGACCACGCCGGCCTTCAATTGCGGCGCGACGTGCAGGGCAAGGTTGACGTTCTCGCTCCACACCGAGGCGGCGAGGCCATAGCGCGTGTTGTTGGCGAGCTCGATCGCTTCCTCGGTGTTGCGGAAGGTCATGGTCGCCAGAACAGGGCCGAACACCTCTTCTTGCGCCAATATGTTAGCCGGCGAAACACCTGTGGCGAGCGTCGGCAGAAGGTAGTAGCCGGAGGACGGCAGTGCGGCATCCGGCTGCCAGCAGACAGCGCCCTGTCTGGCGCCTTCGGCAACCAGGCCCTTGACGCGCTCGAGCTGGGTCAGATCGACGAGCGGACCGATATCGGTGTTCTTGTCCAGCGGGCTGCCGACGCGCAGCCGGCTCATCCGCGTCTTGACCTTGGCGATCAGGGCGTCGGCTATGCCTTCCTGCGCCAGGAGCCGCGAACCGGCGCAGCAGACCTGGCCCTGGTTGAACCAGATGCCGTCGACCAGGCCTTCGACGGCGCTGTCGAGATCGGCATCCTCGAAGACGATGAAAGCCGATTTGCCGCCGAGCTCCAGCGACAGTTTCTTGCCCGAGCCGGCGGTGGCCTTGCGGATGATCTTGCCGACCTCGGAAGAGCCGGTAAAGGCGATCTTCTGGACGCCGGGATGGTTGACGATGGCGACGCCGGCCTCAGGGCCGCCCTGGACGATGTTGACGACGCCCTTCGGCACGCCGGCACGCTCGCAAATCTCGGCGAACAGGATGGCGGTCAGCGGCGTGAACTCGGCCGGCTTCAGCACCACGGTGCAGCCGGCGGCGAGCGCCGGCGCGATCTTCCAGGCCAGCATCAGCAACGGAAAGTTCCACGGGATGATCTGGCCGACGACGCCGACACCCCTATGGCCGGGGAAATCCCTGTCCAGCGCCTGCGCCCAGCCGGCATGGTGGATGAAATGGCGGATCGCCAGCGGCACGTCGATATCGCGGCTTTCGCGGATCGGCTTGCCGTTGTCGATGGTCTCAAGCACCGCGAACAGGCGCTGATGCCGCTGCATGGCGCGGCCGATGGCATAGAGTACTTTGGCACGCTGATAGCCTGAGGCTGCCGACCACTTCGGCAGCGCCTTGGCGGCGGCCGCAACCGCCGCGTCGATATCGGCGGCATTGGCGTCCGAGACCTCGGCCAGCAGCTTGCCGGAAGACGGCTCGCTGGTCTCGAAGGTCTTGCCGCCGGCAGCGGCTTTCCAGTCGCCGCCGATGAACAGCGCCTTGCCGAAATCGCGCGCGGCAAGCCAGGCGTCGGCCTCGTTGCGGGCCTCCGGTGCCGGGCCGTATTCCATGGCGTGATAGCGATCGAGAATGTTCATCAGGTGCCTCCTTCACCCTCCCGCCTGGGAGGGTCGATCGGCAAAAGCCGATCGGGGTGGGGGTAAAGGCTCACGCCATCGCGTGGCGATGATTGGCCGAATAATGTCCGGTCAAATGGTGCTCGAGCTGGCGCTCGATGTCGGTCAAGAGGCTCGACGCGCCGAAGCGGAACAGGTCCGGCTCCAGCCATGGCCGGCCGAGCTCTTCCTTCATCAGCACCAGCCAGTCGAGCGAGGCCTTGGCCGTGGAAATGCCGCCGGCCGGCTTGAAGCCGATGAGATAGCCGGTTTCCTCGAAATAGGCCCTGATGGCACGCACCATGGCGAGGCCGACGGGCAGCGTCGCGTTGACGCTTTCCTTGCCGGTCGAGGTCTTGATGAAATCGGCGCCCGCCATCATCGCCACCATCGAGGCCAGCATGACATTGCGCAGCGTGGCGAGGTCGCCGGTGCCGAGGATGACCTTCAGATGCGCATCACCGCAGGCGGCGCGCATCGAGACGATCTCATTGTAAAGCTCCCGCCACTTGGCGCCGAACACCAGGCCGCGCGGGATGACGACGTCGATCTCGTCGGCGCCGTCACGGACCGAGGCCTCGATCTCCTGCAAACGGGTCGACAGCGGCGCCAGGCCATGCGGAAAGGCGGTGGAGACGGCGGCGACATGGATGCCAGTGCCGCGCACCGCATCGACGGCGGTGGCAACGAAGGGGTGGTAGACGCAGACGGCGGCCGGGCGGATGGTTTCACCTGATATGCCGAGGCCCTCGACAATGTCGCGGCGGAACGGATTGATCGCCTTGGCGCAAAGCCGGCGCACGCGCTCCTCGGTGTCGTTGGAATTCAGCGTCGTCAAATCCATGCAGGCGACGGCGCGCAGCAGCCAGGCGGCCTGGTTGTCGGCCTTGATAGAGCGCCGCTTGGTCAGGCTGGCGACGCGCCGTTCCAGCGCCGAGCGATTGACGCTGCGCACCGATTCCATGAAGCCAAGGTCGAGCTTCATGCCGGGGTTGCGCGCAATGCGATGATCGTGCGGGACGGCTGTATTGGCGGCGGCACGCGCCGGCAGCGGCGTCACCTTGGACGAGCCGACATCGGCTTCGCGGATTGTGCTGCTCATCTCCTGCCCTTTCATTCAGCGACGTGTGCCGAAGATAGCCCGTGAAGCCCTACTTCACGAGTCCTGCGGGCGGTCATAACCGAAAAAGGCGGCGAAAGCAGCAATTTTTGACCGTGCGGTCAAAAACGTAGACTTCCGAGATGTTGGTGCGGCTCAGCCGACGAAGGCGCGCTCGACGACAAAAGTCGCCGGATGGCTCAGCGAGCCTTCCTCGAAGCCGAGGCTTTCGGCTAGTTCCTTGACGTCCTTCAGCATATGCATCGAGCCGCAGATCATGATCCGATCGGTTTCCGGGTTGAGCTTGTCGATGCCGAGATCGCTGTAGAACTTGCCGGAGCCGATCAGCGCGGTGATGCGGCCCATGCGTGCCGATTCCTCGCGGGTCGTCGAATTGTAGAGCGTGACGCGCCCAGTGGTCAGTTCACCGATCAGCGGGTCGCTTTCAAGTGCTGCGACCAGCTCCTGGCCGTAGGTGAGTTCCGCATTGTCGCGGCAGGTATGGGTCAGGATCAGCTGATCGAATTTTTCGTAGGTGTCGGGGTCGCGCAGCAGGCTGGCGAAGGGCGCGATGCCGGTGCCGGTCGAGATCATGAACAGCCGCTTGGCCGGCGTCAGTGCGTCGACCACCAGCGTGCCGGTCGACTTCTGGCGCATGATGACGGTGTCGCCGACCTGGATCTTCTGCAGCTCCGAAGTCAGCGGGCCGTCCGGCACCTTGATCGAGAAGAATTCCAGCTCTTCGTCCCAGGCTGGGCTCGCCACCGAATAGGCGCGGTACACCGGCTTCTCTGCATTGGGCAGGCCGATCATGACGAACTCGCCGGAGCGGAAGCGCAGCGACTGCGGACGGGTGATGCGGAACGAGAACAGCCGGTCGGTGTAGTGCTTCACCGAGACCACGGTTTCGGCATAGACATTGGCCGGAATCGGGAACTGCAGCGGTCGGGCGCCGACGGTATTGAGAGCGGATGTGGTGTTCATCAAATCCAACCTTCTGGCCCAGCTCACGGACGCGGGCGCCAAACCTTCACTTGCGCGCCCGGACCATTCAGGTCCCGGCGTGCTGTTCGCACACTCCAAAGCGGCAAGCTCTTGTGTCCGGAATTTATTAGTATACAAACGATATTTGCGTCAAGATGCTCCCTTAAAACAGCTTTCCAAACTGACGCATATCCGTAGTCCGCGCATTTCGGGTTTCGACGATGGAAGAGAATATTTCGGCGCAAGCGCGCGATCCCCAGGGAAATGTCGTTGCCGGTATCGATGTCGGCGGCACCTTCACCGACCTGCTCCTGATCGACGGAAGCGATGGCGGCAGGGTGTATCTGGCCAAGACGCCGACCACGGTCGACAACCAGGCCTTCGGTGTCGTTTCGGCGCTCGGCGCCACCGGATTTCCGATCGACGGCATCGACCTCATCGTGCATGGCACGACCACCACCACCAATGCGGTGCTCGAACGCCGGCTGGCGAAAACCGGCATGATCACCACGCGCGGTTTTCGCGACGTGATCGAGCTTGGCCGGCGCACGCGGCCGCAGGCCTATGGCATGACCGGCAGCTTCGTGCCGATCATCCCGCGCAATCTCAGGCTCGAAGTGTCGGAGCGCGTCGAAGCGTCGGGTGCGATACGCACACCGCTCGACGAGGCCGAAATGCGCGAGGCGGTGCAGACGCTGATCGCGGCCGGTTGCGAATCCCTCGTCATCCATTTCCTGCATTCCTACGCCAATCCGGCGCACGAGCGGCGCGCCACCGAAATTGCCGCCGAGCTCTGGCCGAACGGCTACATCACGGCAGGCCATGCGCTGCTGTCGGAGGCGCGCGAGTTCGAGCGCGGCGTCACCGCTTCGGTCAACGCCTCGGTGCAGCCGATCCTCGAGCGCTATGTCGAGCGGCTGCGCAAGGAACTGGCTGCAAAAGGCTATGCCCGCGACTTCCTGATCATGAACGGCAATGGCGGCATGATCTCGGCCCGCTTCGTCACACGTGAATCGGCCAAGACTGTCATGTCCGGTCCGGCCTCGGGTGTCATCGCCGCCGCCTACACCGGAAAACGTGCCGGCTTCGAAAACCTCGTCACCTACGACATGGGCGGCACTTCGACCGACGTGGCGCTGATCCGCAATGCCGAGCCGGCCGTCTCGAACGAGATCGAGATCGAATATGCCATGCCGATCCATGTGCCGATGGTGGCGGTGCACACGGTCGGCGCCGGCGGCGGCTCGATCGCCCGCGTCGACGCGGCCGGCCTGATCCAGATCGGCCCGGAAAGTGCGGGCGCCAATCCCGGCCCGATCTGCTACGGGCGCGGCGGCCTCGAGCCGACCATCACCGACGCCAATCTGGTGCTCGGCCGGCTGGCGCCGAAGAAGCTGCTGGCAGTCGAAAACCCGGTCACATCAGAGCGCGTCACCGGCATCTTCGAGGAGAAAATCGGCAAGCCGACCGGCCTTTCCGGCGTCGAGGCGGCGGGCGCGGTGCTGCGGCTCGGCAACATGAAGATGGCCGGCGCCATCCGCATGGTCTCGGTGTCACGCGGTCATGACCCCCGCGATTTCGCGCTGTTCGCCTTCGGCGGCGCCGGGCCGCTGCATGCGACTGCCCTGGCGCGCGAACTCGGCCTGCCCAAGGTGTTGGTGCCGGCGCGTCCAGGCATCACCAACGCGCTCGGCTGCGTCGTTGCCGACCTGCGCCACGACTTCGTCAACACCATCAACCAGCCGGTGTCGGTGCTCGACGAAACGCATCTTCACGCGGTATTGGAACGGCACCGAAACGAAGGCGAGGAACTGATCGGCAAGGAAGCGGTAAAGCCGGAGACGATCCGCGTCACCCACTCCGCCGACATGCAGTTCGTCGGCCAGACCCACATCATCAACGTGGCGCTGCCGTCCTCCTCGGTGACCCGGGCAACGCTGCAGCAGCTTTTCGAAAAGGCCTATTTCGCCCGCTTCAAGGTCGAGCTGCCGGAAATCCGAGCCAATCTCGTCAATCTCAATACATCGGTCACCGGCGTGCGTCTGGCGATCGATCTGTCGCGCCTGATCGATCCGGCGGGGCGCGCAGCAACGCTGGACGAGGCGCGGCGCGAAATCCGGCCGGTCTGGTATGCCGGCCGTTGGCACGACACGCCCGTATATGCGCGTGAAAAGCTGCCGCTCGATGCTATCATCGAAGGCCCGGCGATCCTCGAACAGATGGATGCCACCACCGTGCTCGAACCCGGCGACCGCGCACGCAGCGACGCTGACGGCAACATCATCATCGACATTGGCGAGGCCTGATATGGCAAAGCTCGACGCCATCACCCTTTCGGTCCTCCAGGCGGCCCTGCAGCAGGTCTGCGACGAGATGGACCTTACGTTCTCTCGCGCCGCTTTCTCGCCGGTCATCGCCGAGGCCAATGACCGTTCCGACGGAATCTATTCGGCTGTCGACGGTTCGCTGATCGCGCAAGGCAGCCAGGGCCTGCCGGTGTTCGTCGGTGTCATGCAGTATTCGACCAGGACGGTGATCGAGATGATCGCCGACGGCCGTTGCCTGCCGCCGGAACCAGGCGACATCTACGTCGTCAACGACCCCTATCTCGGCGGCACCCATCTGATGGATGTGCGCTTCGCCATGCCGGTCTACCGGGACGGCAAGATTTTCTGCTGGCTATCCAACACCGGCCATTGGCCCGACATTGGCGGCTCGGTGCCGGGCGGATTTTCAGCCTCGGCGACTGCCGTGGAGCAGGAAGGCCTGCGACTGCCGCCCGTAAAACTGTTCAAGAAGGGCGTGCTCGATCCGGAAATCTACGCCATCATCTGCTCCAACATCCGCGTCGCCGACCAGCGCATCGGCGATATCAGGGCCCAGGCCGCCGCACTGCTGATCGGCCAGGATCGGCTGAATGGAATCCTGGATCGTTACGGTGACGAAACTGTTGTCGCGGCGATCGCCGAACTGCGCCGCCGTGCCGCCGAACAGATGCGCGCCAACATCTCAGCCATTCCCGACGGCACCTACCATTCCAAGGCGTTTGTCGATTCCGATGGGGTGGTCAACGAGCCGCTGATCATCGCGCTCGGCGTCGAAAAACAGGGCGACACGCTGACCTTCGATTTCACCGGCTCGTCAAAGCCCTGCGCCGGGCCGATGAACAGCGTGCTGGCGACGACCCTATCCTCGGTCTATCTCGCCATGCGCCACATTTTCCCGGATGTGCCGATCAGCGCCGGCGCGTTTGAACCCCTGATCGTCAAGCGGCCGGAAGGCACGTTCCTCGACGCCAAATATCCGCGGCCCGTCTCGGGCTGCGCCGCCGAGGTGTCGCAGCGCATCGCCGAGGCGGTGTTCGCGGCGATGGTGCAGGCGCTGCCGGACAAGGTGACCGCCGCACCCGCCGGTTCCAGCGGCAATTTCGCACTCGGCGGCAACGACCCGGCACGCGGCCGCGACTACGTCATGTACCAGATCTCCGGCGGCGGTTATGGCGGCAATTCAGGCCATGACGGCCTGACCAATGGCTGCTCGACCATCGGCATCTCCAAGTCGCCGCCGGTCGAGATCATGGAACAGGCATTCCCGGTGCTCTACCGCCACTACGCCTTGCGTGAAGGCTCCGGCGGCGCCGGCAAGCATCGCGGCGGTTTCGGCCTCGCCTATGAGGTGGAAATCCTGCGCGGCGACGCCCGCGCTTCCTTCGTCATGGACCATGGCCGGTTCGGCCCGCAGGGCGCGCTTGGCGGCAAGGACGGCGCCGTCAACACGGTGACCGTCTTCCGCAACGGCGAGGAACACGTGCCGCCGCATTTGTCCAAAGAACAGGACATTGCGCTCAAGGCCGGCGACCGCGTGCGCGTCGGCACGCCGGGCGGCGGCGGCTATGGCGATCCGCTGCAGCGCGATGCCGATCTTGTGCTGCGCGACGTGGCGCTGGGGTACTACACATCAGAGGAAGCCACCGAAAAGTTTGGCGTTGTCCTCTCGGCCGGGGAGTTGGCCATCGACCAGATGGCCACCGACAAGCAGCGCGTCGGCTAACACATCACCGATCGCTCGCCTGGTCTGCTCGCCGCGCCGTGATCGCCGCAGCGCATGTCGTTTCCGTCTCCGCCGCGCGCCTGGAAGACCGTAGACTTCCCGCTTTCAACGGGGATCTCGAACATGCGTCTTTTCGGTCGTTTCGTGCTTGCCGCTTCCGTCGCCCTCACCCTTGCCACGGGTGCCGCCTCCGCCCAGGACAAAAAACTCAGGATCGGCACCGAAGGCGCTTATCCGCCCTTCAACTACGCCAGCGCCGACGGCACGCTGGGCGGCTTCGACATCGACTTGGGGAAGGCGCTGTGCGCCGAGATGAAGTCCGAATGTGAGTTCAGCGTGCAGGATTTCGATGGTTCCATACCGGCGCTGCAGGCCGGCAAGTTCGACGCCATCATCAACATCACTATCACGCCGGAGCGAGCCGAGAAGGTCGAGTTCACCCACAAATACTACCAGACGCCGCCGGCCATCGCCGTGCCCAAGGATTCGACCATATCAGGCACCTCGCCGGACGACCTGAAAGGCAAGGCGCTCGGGGTGCAGACCGCGACCATCCACCAGAAATTCGCCGACCAGAAATATGAAGGCTCGACGGTCAAGGCCTATCCGACGGGCGACGATGCCCGCACCGACATGGCCAATGGCCGCCTCGACGCGATGATGGACGGCTCGATCATCTTGACCGAGTGGCTGAAGAAGCCAGACGGCGCCTGCTGCAAGCTGCTCGGCACGCTGACCGCCGATCCGGCCATACACGGCCCCGGCGTCGGCATCGCCCTGCAAAAGGGCAACAAGGAACTGGCCGACAAGCTCAATGCGGCCATCGACGCGCTGCGCGCCAATGGCAAGTACAAGGAAATCAACGACAAGTACTTTTCCTTCGACGTCTACGGCAGCTGAGAACGACAACAGATGCCTTCCGGCAGCGCCGGCTGGCGCTGCCGTTTTTCTTGAATGATGGAGACTTCCTTGGCTGAGCGGCGTTCCCCTTTCTACAGCAGCATCGTCGGGCTGGGCGCGACCATGGGTCGTGTCGGGGGCGATTTCATCTCGGCCAAAACTTATTCCGGCATTGCCGACGAGCACCTGAACACCCGCAAAAATGTCGGCGTGCAGGATCTCAGCACCATGGGCAAGATGGACATCAAGGGGCCGGACGCCGAGGCGCTGGTCAACCACGTCATCGTCAATGATGCCGCGGCCATGAAACCGGGCCAGGTCCGCTATTCCACCGTCTGCCGCGAGGATGGCGGCATCATGGACGACCTCACCGTGTTTCGGTTGGGTCCGGAGCACTTCATGCTGGTAACCGGCTCGGTCAACCGCCTGAAGATGCTGCCCTGGCTGTTGCATCACGCGCAGGGTCGCAAAGCCTATGTCACCGACATAACCGCAGCCATCGCCTTCCCGACCATCCAGGGCCCGCGCTCGCGCGAACTGCTGAAAGCGTTGATTGCGGATGCCGATCTAGATGGACTGAAGCGCTGGTCGTTCACGTCAGGCCACATCAACGGCACGCGGGTGCTGATCTCGCGCACCGGGGTCACCGGCGAGCTCGGCTTCGAATTGTTCGTGCCGGCCGACGAGGCCGCTTCGGTCTGGGATGCGCTGATGCGGACCGGCCGGGACTTTGGCCTGAAACCCTATGGCGTGCTGGCAATGTTCACGCTGGGCCTGGAAAAGGCCTATCCGGCGCACGGCATCGACATGGATGAGAGCCGCACCCCGTTCCATGTCGGGCTCGACCGCTGGATCAAGTTCGACAAGGGCGATTTCGTCGGCCGGCAAGCGTTGCTCAAGGTTCGCGACAAGGGCCTCGACGAGCAATGGGTCGGCCTGATCCTCGACGGCGACACGCCGGCCGCCACCGATGCCAGGGTCCTGGCCGATGGCGAGGACGCTGGCATCGTCACCTACAGCGATCACGGCTATTCCCTGGGCAAGGTGCTGGCCACGGCGCACCTGCGGCTGCCTTTCACCGCGATTGGCACCGAACTCAGCATCGACATCGACGGCAGGCCGACCCGCGCGGTCGTGGCGCCGATACCGTTCTTCGATCCCGAGGGGGGGAGGTTGCGCGGCTAACTGGGCTTACCCTGGAAATCATTTTGGTCTCTCCTCAATGGTTATGATATTGTCTCGAAATGAAGTCTCCTAGCTCAAGAGCCAGTCGTTCAGCCAAGACCGGCCAGTTCGTGCTGACCAGCGAGCGCGGCGAGAAAATCAGCGCCGTGGAAGGCATGACCTTATCGCCTCGCATGGCGAAATTACTCGCCCTAGGCGTACGACACGGACTGTCCGGTGATGAGCGGCGTTCGCTCATCAAGGAAGAAATCCGCAAGAAGAAATAGACGTTGGTCTACGCCGCTGAGTTCGATCCGCTGTGCTACCCTGGCACGACGGTGCTCATTAACCTGTTGGACATCCGCGACCAGGCTGAGCTTGATGAAGTCGAGCTCGCGCTGTTCCTGACTCGCGCTGACGAGCCATTGCCGGCAGGCGAACTCGACTACCGTCACTATCTCGGCCTGCACCGGCACCTGTTCCAGGATGTGTGGCTGGGCCGGTCAGCCGCGCACCATCCGCATCGGCAAGGCCGGCAATTGGTTCCGCTATCCCGAACACATCGCCACCGAGATGGCGCGGGTCTTTCGCGAACTCGGCAATCCCGACCGCTTAGCTCATCTCGACGGCACCAGCTTTGCGAAGCATCTGGCGCACATCGTCGCGGAGATCAACGCCGTGCATCCGTTTCGCGAAGGCAACGGCCGAACCCAGCTCACCTTCCTTGCGATGCTCGCCGAGCACGCGGGCCTGATATTCAATGACGACATCCTTGAACGGGATCGCGTCATTCAAGCCATGATCGACAGTTTCAGCGGTTCAGAAGCGTCATTGCAAGCACTGATAGAAGACATCATCGCCTAGTTCGTCGGCCTAACAATCACCCCCGTCTATCCAGCCTCGCCGCCAACCGATCCCCCACCCATTGGATGCCGCAGACCAGGATGATCAGCACGATGACCACTGCGATCATCACCGACGTCTCAAAACGCTGGTAGCCGTAGCGGATGGCGAGGTCGCCGAGGCCGCCGGCGCCGATGGCGCCGGCCATGGCCGAAGCGCCGATCAAAGTCACCAGCGTCACCGTGAAGCCGGCGACGATGCCGGGCAGGGCTTCCGGCACCAGCACCTCGCGGATGATCGTCCAGCGGTTGCCGCCCATGGCGCGCGCTGCCTCGATCAAGCCGTGGTCGACCTCGCGCAGCGACACTTCGGCGATGCGCGAATAATAGGGCGTGGCGGCGATCGACAGCGGCACGATGGCCGCCCAGGTGCCGATCGAGGTGCCGACGATCAGCCGCGTCACTGGGATCAGCGCCACCAGAAGGATGATGAAGGGCACCGAGCGGAAGCCGTTGATGACCGCGCCGAGCGCGCGGTTGACCCACAGGCTTTCGGCAATGCCGCCGCGTTCGGTGGCGATCAGCGCCAAGCCGAGCGGCAGGCCGAAGACCAGCGAGATGAGGCCGGAAGCGGCCGTCATCAGCACTGTCTCCCAGATCGAACGCAGCAGAAGCTCAAACAGGATTGGCGACATGGCCAAGCACCTCCACCCGCGCCTGGCGGGCCTTCAGGAATGTGATGATGTCAGCGAGATGATCTGCATCGCTGCCGGGAACCGACAGGAACAGCGTGCCGACCGGCTGCTGCTGGACATGATCGATGCCGCCATGGACGAGGCGAAAGGCACCCGGAACAGCAGTGGCAAGGTCGGACAGCAGCGGACTGCTTGCCGCCTCGCCGGCCACGTCGACGCGCAGGATGGTTTCCGCACCGGCCGCCGGCAGCAGCCGCGCTGCCAGCTCGGCCGGCAGCTGCGGCCTGATGGCGCCGAGCAGGCTGCGTGTGATCTCGGAGCGTGGGTCGGCAAACACCGACCAGACCGGCCCTTGCTCGACGATGCGTCCGGCGTCGATCACCGCCACGCGGTCGGCGATGGAACGGATCACCTCCATCTCATGGGTGATCAAAAGGATGGTCAGGCCAAGCTGCCGGTTGATGTCCTTGAGCAGTGCGAGGATGGAGCGCGTCGTCTCCGGATCGAGCGCCGAGGTGGCTTCGTCCGACAGGAGCAGCGCCGGGCGCGCGGCAAGCGCCCTGGCGATGCCGACCCGTTGCTTCTGGCCGCCCGACAGCGACGCCGGATAGGCCTTGGCTTTCTCCGACAGGCCGACAAGATCGAGCAGTTCGGCGGCGCGCTTCAGCCTCTCGGCTTTCGGCCGGCCCTCGATCTTCAGCGGCAGCGCCACATTGTCCTCGACGGTCTTGGCCGACAGCAGGTTGAAATGCTGGAAGATCATGCCGATGCGCCGCCGCAGCGGCTGCAGGTCGCGCTCGCCGAGCCGGCTGATCTCGCGGCCCTCGATGAACACCTCGCCGGAGTCAGGCCGTTCCAGCCCGTTCAGGCAGCGGATCAGCGTCGATTTGCCGGCGCCGCTGCGGCCGATGATACCGAGGATCTCGCCCTTGCGCACGGTCAGCGAAATGCCGTCGAGCGCCGCCGTCACACCGAAATGGCGCTTCAGGTCGACAAGGCGCACGACATCCTGAGATGCGTCGGGCCGGGTCTGGGTCGGATCGGCGGTCTCCCCGGATGCCGTGATATGCTGGTTCATGAATATTCCTGTTCCCGAAAACGCAATCGCGGCCCGCGCCTGAGCGCGGACCGCTGTTGCTCTCGAACCGGGCTTCCGGCCGAGGACCGGATCAATAGGCGCTGAGGCCGGTGCCCTTGTAGACCTTGTCGAACTCGGCCTTCACCGCCTCGTTCTGATAGGAAGCCACCAGCGTCTTCACCCAGGCCTCGTTCTCGTTACCGGTCTTCACCGCGATGAAGTTGCGGTAGGGATTGTCGGCGATAGGCTCCTGCGCGATGCGGTTTTCCGGCGACAGGCCGCTTTTCAGCGCCCAGTCGGTATTGACTACGGCCGCATCGAGATCCTCGACCGAGCGGCCGACGATACCGGCGTCAAGTTCCTTGATCACCACCTTCTTCGCGTTCTCGGCGATGTCGGCGGTGGTGGCCAGAATGCCGGTGCCATCCCTGAGCTTGATCACGCCCTCGTTCTGCAGCACGCGCAGCGCCCGGCCTTCGTTGGAAGGGTCGTTCGGCACGCCGATGACCGCGCCCTCGGGCAGGTCGGCAACCTTCGTGTATTTCTTAGAGTAGAGGCCGATCGGCCAGACGCCGGTATAGCCGACACGGACGATGTGGTAGCCTTGAGTCTTGATCTGGTTGTCGAGATAGGGCTGGTGCTGGAAGGCGTTGGCGTCGATCTCGCCGCGCTCCAGCGCTTCGTTGGGCTGGGTGTAGTCGTTGAATACCACCGTCTCGATGGCAAGGCCCTTTTCGGCGGCTTGCGCGACGACGACGCGCCAGACGTCCTCGTCCTCGCCGCTGATGATGCCGACCTTGATCGCCTTCTTGTCCTCGGCAAACGACGCATGCGGTGCAATCAGGCTGCCGATCGCGACGACCGAGGCGAACAGCAGAGCAAGGCCACTGCGCCGGTTGACGGTTGACCCGGGGGAAGATGGCAAAGTGTTCTTGAAGTCAGTCATGATTGATCTCTGCGGTTGTGAAGTCATGGCAGCGAGGCGGATTGCCTAGCCTTGGTCGCATCCTCAGAAATTCTATCAAGTTTATCAAAGAACGCGTTTCGCCATTCTCGCCAAAGCCGGGAATATTCTCTCAAAATTTTCAAGAGCGTGAGCAAAAGCCGCCGCTTGACCGGCCGCAGCGGATCGCGGCGCGATCTTGCGCGCGTCTGGAGGTCGTCAGATTCTCAGAGAGCTCAGCGTGCCGTCAAAGCGCGATCCAGGCCGTCTTCAGTTCCAAATATTTCTCCAGCGCGTGCAGCGACTTGTCGCGGCCGAAGCCGGACTGCTTGACGCCGCCGAGCGGCACGGTGATGTCGGCGCCGCCATAGGTGTTGACGTGGACGACGCCGGCATTGATGGCGCGCACCATGCGATGCGCGGTGGAGAGATTGGCGGTCCACACCGCGGAGGCAAGCCCGTAGACGGTCGAATTGGCAAGCCGAACCGCCTCCTCCTCGGTCTCGAAGCGCATGACGCCGAGCACCGGCCCGAACACCTCCTCACGCGCCAACTGCATGTCCTGCATGACATTCTCGAAGATCGTTGGCGCCATGTAGCTGCCACCGGTCTCGGTCAGCATCCGCTGGCCGCCGGTGACGAGACGGGCACCTTCTTCCGTGGCCCTGGCGACGAAACCGAGGTTCTTGTCCAGCTGTTCGGCGCTCGACACCGCACCGACATCGTTGGCGAGATCGAGCGGATCGCCGACTTTCAGCCGCATCGTTGCCTGGAGAAGCTCATCCATGAAGCGGTCATAGACCGACGCCTGGACGAGCAGGCGCGAGCCGGCGACGCAGACCTGGCCGGAATTGCGAAAAATGCCGTTGGCCGAGACGACCGCCGCCTGTTTCAGGTCGGGGGCATCGGCAAAGACGATGTTCGGCGACTTGCCGCCGAGTTCGAGGAAGACGCGCTTCAGATTGGAGCGAGCGGAATATTCGAGCAGCCGCCTGCCGACCGGGCCGGAACCGGTGAAGGCGATGGCGTCGACATCCATATGCAGACCGAGCGCCTCGCCGGTGACCGCGCCAAGCCCGGTGACGACGTTGAGCACACCGGCGGGCAAGCCGGCCTCGCTTGCCAGTTCGGCCAGCCGCAGCAGCGTCAGCGAGGCGATCTCCGGCGGCTTCACCACCACGCAATTGCCGGCGGCAAGTGCAGGCGCGATCTTCCAGGCACCGATCATCAGCGGGAAATTCCACGGCACGATGACGCCGACGACGCCGAGCGGCTCCTTGTGGATCAGTCCGAGCACATTCTCGGCCGTCGGCGCTATCTCGCCATAGACCTTGTCGATGGCCTCGGCATAGTAGCGGATGGTGCCTGCCGCCGACAGCGGTTCTGCCTTGTAGGCCATGCCGATCTCGGTGCCGTTGTCGCGCACACCGAGCACGGCGAGCTCATCGGCGTGTTTCTCGACCAGCTCGGCGAATTTCGTCAGCACCTTCTTGCGAAAGGCGGGTGTGGCGCGCGACCACGAGTCCTTCTCGAACGCCTTGCGCGCCGACTTCACGGCGCGGTCGATATCGGCGGCGTTGCCGTCGGCGATGCTGGCGAAAGGTCGGCCGTCGATCGGCGACGTCACCGGCAGGCTTGCGCCGCTTGTTGCCTCGACCTGCACGCCATCGATGAACAGGCCCTGCGCGCCGATCTCCGTCTTGCGCAGCGTTTCGATGGCATTCTGACTGATCATTGGTGACGGACTCCTAGGGAAACATGCAATGTGGTTGGCGCGCGGAATTCCCAGCCGCGAAACACCGGTTCCCTGCTCGGCACAAGGCTGAGATCGGGGAAGCGTTGGAGCAACAGCCGCACCGCAAGGCACATCTGCTCGCGTGCGAAGAACCGGCCCGAACAGAAATGATGGCCGAAGCCGAAGGCGGCATGGTTGCCTTCGTTGCGGTTGATGTCGAAGCGGTCGGGATCGGCAAAGCGGCTCTCGTCGCGGCTTGCCGAAGCGACGAGGGCGGCGACGGCAGCGCCGGCCGGGATCGTCACGCCGCCAAGCTCGACTGCCCGCGTCGTCTGCCGCGTCTGCGTGCCGATCGGCGCCACCCAGCGCAGGCCCTCGTCGACCGCCTTCGGCACGAAAGTCTCGGGATCGGCGAGCACCTGCCGCAATTGCTCGGGACGAGCCAGCAGGCCGGCGAGGATCGAGCCGGCGCCATGTCCGGGCTCCTGCATGCCGCCAAGCAGGATGACCTTGATGCTCGGCATCAGAAAGTCGATCGGCCGCGTCGTGCCCTCCGGCATGCCGTCATGCAGCATATGCGACAGCGCCGAGTCATCTGGCTGGCGCGCAAGTCTTTCCAGCGTCGGCAGGATGGCGTCGCCGACCTCGGCACTGATTGCGTCGGCGATCTCCTGCCGTTTCGGATCGTTCTCGAAATTGATGGCGCCCTGGGCAAGGCCGTAGAACCAGCGGCGCAGCGTCGGCATATCGATGCCGGCAAGGCCGAGCGAGCGCGCCAGGCTGAGCGTCGACACCGGCTCGAAATAATCGGCCATCAGCTCGGCGGAGCCCTGGTTGGCGATCCGGTCCAGAAAAGGTTCGGCAATCGACCGCACGAGGTCGCCGGCATAGGCGGCGACGGTGCGCGGCCGGTATTTCGGGTCGACGCCTTGGCGCAGTTGCTTGTGCGTCTCGCCATCGGTGGTCAGGATGGTCGGCTTGCCGAAGGAACGCTCAACTGGTGACGAGCCGACGACGGCGGAGAAGATCTCGGGCGACTTGGCGACGCTCTCGACATCCTTCCAGCGGGTGACGAACCAAAGATTGACCGCCGGCACGAAAGCGACCGGCGCACTGCGCCTGAGCTCTGCATAGATCGGGTAGGGATCGGCTTCCAATGCCTCGACGGTGATATTTTCGGCAAAGCTCAAATCCGCCACTCCCCTTGTGGTGTAAGGGGCGGCGTGGCATGCCGCCCCTTTGCTTTTCTCAATCTTTCAGCGGCTGGCCGAGGTTTTTGAACGCGACCGGATCGCGGCTCTTCAGCGCGCTGGCCAGCAGCAGGCCGACGATCGCGGCGATCAGCACCAGCCCCGGCAGGAACACGCCAAGGAAACCGCCGGCTCCCGACAGGCTGCCGAAATTGATGACGATCAAATAGATGATGATGACGAAGGCGATGAAGGTCAGCCCGGGCAGGATGGTGGTCTTCAGCGCATTCTCGTGGGCCGCCGGGTTGGCGCGGAAGAACATCACCACGGCAAGCGATGCCACCGCCATCATCACGATGACACCGAGCGTCGCGACATTGGTCAGCCACGAAAACAGCGCCAGCACCGGATCGAGGCCGAGCACGGCGAACAGGCCGACAACGACCGCGGCGAGCACGCTCTGGATGACGGAAGCGACATGTGGGCTCTGGTGCACCGGATGCGTCACGCCGATCGTCTGCGGCAACAGCTTCTCGCGGCCCGAGACGTAGATGTAGCGCGCAACCGCATTGTGGAACGCCAGCACGCCGGCAAACAGGCTCGACACGAACAGGATGCTCATCGCCTGCGAAAGCATCGTGCCGGCGTAGCGGTCGGACAGGCCGAACAGGAAGGTCGTCGGATCCTGCAATCCCTGCAGCGTCGGCAGCAATTTGTCGACACCGGCGCCGACCGCCATCAGCCATGCCGTGAGCATGTAGAAGACGCCGATCAGCACGACCGAGAAATAGGTGGCGCGCGGAATGGTGACCTTTGGGTCGCGGGCTTCCTCGGCATAGATCGTCGTCGCCTCGAAACCGATGAAGGCGGCGAAGCAGAACAGGATGGCGATGGCCGGCGAGCCGCTGACGATCTGGCTCCAGCTGAATGGCGCCGCCGACAGGCCGCTATCGCCGCCGGTCTTGAGGATGGCGATATCGAGGATCAGCACCACAAGATATTCGCACAGCACCAGCACCGTCAGGATCTTGGCGGAGAGGTCGACCTGCCGATAGCCGAGCACGGCGACCAGCGCGATGGCGATGAAGCTCCACACCCACCAGGGCAGGTTGATGCCCCAGCCGGCGAATAGGCCGGCGGTTGCGGCGCCCAGCAGGCCCATGACGCCGATCTGCATGGCGTTGTAGGACAGGATGGCGATCAGCGCCGTGGCGCCGCCGGCCATGCTGCCGAGGCCGCGTGCGGCATAGGCATAGAAGGCGCCGGCATTGCCGACATGGCGTGACATGGCGACATAGCCGACCGCGAACAAAAGCAGCAGCACGGTCACGATGAGATAGGTGCCGGCAAAGCCGGCGCCATTGCCCATCAGCATGCCAAGCGGCGTGCCGCCGGCGACTGCCGTGAGTGGGGCGGCCGCAGAAATCACCATGAAGGTGATGGCGCCGACGCCAAGACTGTTCTTGCGCAGCCTGTTGGCCGGCGCCTGTTCCGAGACTGCTGTCATTGATCCCTCCTGTTTGCAAACCCTTGAGTTCGCCGGCCGAATGGCCTGTCCCATGCACTCTGGTGGTTGGTTCATTATTTGAACCGTTATTTTGAATATAGACTTGCAAACAATGCTGATGCCTGTCAAGTTAATTCACACGTTAAATGATTGTCCCGAACCGGGAGGCAAATTTGAGTACGGTCGGAAAAGCGATCTCGCTTCTGGAGCTGTTCAACGTCGACGAGCCCGAGCTCGGCCTGTCCGATCTGGCGCGCCGCTCGGGCTTCGACAAGGCGACGACAAGGCGGCTGCTGGTAGCGCTGGCCGGCCGTGGTTTCGTCGAGCAGGATGCGGGTACGCGGCACTATCGCCTCGGCGCCGGCCTGTCGCGGCTGGCGCGCATCCGCGAGGCGCGCTTTCCCTTCCTGCAGACGGCCGTTCCGCTGGTGCGGGACCTGGCCGCATCGACGGCCGAGACCGTGCATTTGTCGGAATTCGGCGTCGACAGGCTGGTCACCGTCAACGTCGAGCATCCAGCATGGGCAAACCGGGTCAACATCGACATCGGTCAGTTGCTGCCTTTGCATTCGACCGCGTCGGGCATCGCCTATCTGGCCTTCGCCCGCGACGAGACCGTCAAGGCGTGCCTGACGGGTTCGCTCGATGCCTTCACGGCCCATACGCTGATCGAGCCGGCCGCCATCTCAAGATCCATGGGCGAGGCGCGCGAGCGCGGCTATTCGATCTGCGACCAGGGCTATGAGGAAGGTGTGATCAGCGTCGCGGCGGCAATCCGCGGGGCGGATGGCTTTGCGCTCGGCACCATCGCGGTGGCCGCGCCAAAGGCCAGAACGACGGCAGCCGCGATCGCGGAACGGGGACTTGCGGTGATGGAAGCGGCACGGGAGATTTCGATGCGCCTCAACGGCGAGAACCTGCAAACCCTGAGGAGGCAGGCCTGATGCCCTCGGAGACAGCGCCCCGCATCCTGGTCATCGGCACGGGCGACACAAAGGCCGAAGAGCTGTTGTTCATGAAACAGTGCATCGAGCAGTCGGGCGGCAGCGCCGTGATGATGGATGTCAGCGTGCTCGGCGACCCGCCCTACAGCCCGGACCACGATAAGCACGCCGTGGCGCGGGCGGTGGATGTGACGATCGCCGAGATCGTTTCGAGTGGTGACGAGAACACCGCCATGACGCTGATGGCCGGCGGCGCCGTGCAACTGGTGCGCAAGCTCCATCAAAACGGCGAGATCGACGCCTTCATCGCCATCGGCGGTTCGATGGGAACCGATCTGGCGCTCGACGTGGCGCTTTGCCTGCCGCTCGGCGTGCCGAAATTCGTCGTCTCGACCATCGCCTATTCGCACCTCATCCCACCCGAGCGCGTCGCGCCCGACCTGATGATGATCCTCTGGGCGGGCGGGCTGTACGGCCTCAACTCGATCTGCAGGCTGGTCCTGTCACAGGCCTGTGGTGCGGTCGTCGGCGCGGCGAAAATCGTGCTGGCGTCGCGCGTGTCGGCGCGGGCAACAGGCCCGACCATCGGCATGACCTCGCTCGGCAGCAGCTGCCTGCGCTACATGAAGACGCTGAAGCCGGCGCTGGAACAGCGCGGCTATGACGTTGCCGTCTTCCACACCACCGGGATGGGCGGCCGTGCCTTCGAATCGATTGCCGGCCAAGACCATTTTTGCGCGGTGTTCGATTTCAGCCTGCAGGAAATCACCAATCATCTCGCGGGATCCGTCGTCAGTTCCGGCACCGACCGGCTGGAGAATGCCGGCGCCCGCGGCGTTCCGCAGATCGCAGCACCCGGCGCGGTCGACATGGTCGATCTGCCGACCTGGCAGGATTTGCCGGCTAAATTCTCGACGCGACCGTTTCATGCCCATAACAGGCTGATCGCTTCGATCACCGTCGATGCCGACGATCGCCGCCAGGTCGCCAGGACCATCGCCGCCAAGCTCGGTGCCGCCAGAGGCCGCTCCGCCTTCATCCTGCCGTCCCAGGGCATCCAGGAATGGGACGTGGAGGGCGAGCCGCTCTATGAGCCGGAAGCCCTGGCCGCCTTCACTGACGAAATGCGCAAGGTCATTCCCGCCGGCGTCGAGTTCCACGAGATCGACGCTCACATCAACAGCGACGACTTCGTCGGCAAGGCGCTCGAGATCTTCGACCGCTGGGTCGAGGAAGGCATCGTCCCGCGCGGCAAGCCGGCCAAGGGAGTGGCGGCGTGAGTGCTGTTCCCGCCCAGGCGCTTGTCCTCGATTTCGGCGGCGTCGTCACCCGCACGCTGTTCGAGACCCACGCCTTGACCGAACAGGCGCTCGGCCTCGCGCCGGGGACGCTGCAATGGCGCGGGCCGTTCGATCCGGGCAGCGATCCGCTGTGGCGCGCCATGCAGGCCGACGAGATCAGCGAGCGTGACTATTGGCGCACACGCACAAGCGAGGTCGGCCGTCTGGTGGGCGAGGACTGGCAGGCGATGGAGACCTTCGTCCGGCGCGCGCGAGGGGCCGAGCCGGAAAAGGTGGTGCGGCCGGAGGCTGACAGCACCATTCGCACGGTGCATGCCGCCGGTTTTCGACTGGCCATCCTGTCCAATGAACTCGACCTGTTCTACGGCGCCGACTTCCGCCAGCGGCTGCCGTTGCTCGGCCTCTTCGATGTGATCATCGACGCCACTTACACCGGCATCCTCAAGCCCGACCCGCGTGCCTATGCCTTCGTCACCGAGGCGCTCGGCGTGCCGGCCGGCGCTTGCGTCTTCGTCGACGACCAGCGGCGCAATGTCGATGGCGGCTGTGCTGCCGGCATGCGCACGGTGCATTTCGACGTCGCTCGCCCGGCTCATTCCTATGCCGAGGCCCTCGGCCATTTCGACCTCGTCCCAGTTGCCTGAGATTTTTGCGGAGTCCATTATGCGCGACATCAATTTTCTCACCGAAACCAACGCCAAGCCGATCTGGCATCCGATGGCGCATCCGGCCGAGATGCGGGCAAACCCGCCAAAGGTGATCATGAAAGGCGAGGGTGTGATGGTCACCGACATCGCCGGCAACACCGTGCTCGACGCCGTCGGCGGCCTGTGGAACGTCAATCTCGGCTACAGCTGCGAACCGATCAAGAAAGCGATCGCCGACCAGCTTGGCGCGCTGCCCTATTATTCCGGCTTTCGCGGCACCTCGACCGGCCCGTCGATCGAGCTCGCCTACGAACTCTGCGAATGGTTCGAGCCAGAAGGCATGGTGCGGACGTTTTTCACTTCGGGCGGCTCGGATTCGGTCGAAACGGCACTTCGGCTGGCGCGGCAGTACTGGAAGATCCGCGGCCAGGCCGACCGGACCAAGTTCCTGGCGCTGAAGAAAGGCTATCACGGCACGCATTTCGGTGGCGCGTCGGTCAACGGCAACGCCAATTTCCGCCGCAACTACGAGCCGCTGCTGCCGGGCGTCTTCCACATTCCTGCGCCCTGGACCTTCCGCAACCCGTTCGACGAGACCGACCCAGTGCGGCTGGCAAAACTTTGCGCCAGGGCGCTGGAGGACGAAATCGCCTTCCAGGGCGGCGATACCATCGCCGCGTTCATCATGGAGCCGGTTCTCGGCGCCGGCGGCGTTATTGTTCCGCATGAGAGCTTCATGCCGCTGGTGCGCGAGATCTGCGACCGCCACGAGATCCTTTTGATCGCCGATGAGGTTGTCACCGGCTTCGGCCGCACCGGCGCATGGTCGGGTTCGCGTCTGTCCGGCGTGAAGCCCGATTTCATGACCATCGCCAAGGCGATCACTTCGGGTTATTTCCCGCTCGGCGCCACTTTGATCGGCGCCAAGGTCGCCGATGTCTTCGAGGCCGACAAGACCAGCTTCGGCGCCATCGGCCATGGCTATACCTATTCCGGCCATCCTGTCGGCTGTGCCGCGGGTCTGGCGGCGCTTGCCGAGACCAAACGGCTGCGCCTGAACGAGAACGCGGCCGCGCGTGGTGTCGAACTCGCAGCCGTGCTGGAGGGGCTGAAGGCGAAGCATGCGATCGTCGGCGATGTCCGGTACAAGGGCCTGATGGCGGCGCTGGAGCTGGTCTCGGACCGCGCGACGAAAAAGCCCGCCGACAAGAAGACCATGGCATTGGTTTCGGAGGCGGCCTACGAGGCCGGCGTCATGCTGCGCGTCTCCGGTAACGCCATCATCCTGTCGCCGCCGCTTATCGTCAGCGCCGCGGATGTCGCGAGGATCGGCGAAGCATTGGATGCAGGCCTGTCGAAGGTCTGAAGGTTTATTGGAGAGAACGGAGTTTCGAGACGCAATGACTCAACCGCAAGAAGCGCTGGTTAGCCGGCGCTCGCGCCTGCTCGGTGCGAAATCGCAATTGTTCTATGACGAGCCCGTGCACCTGGTGCGCGGCGAAGGCGTCTGGCTCTACGATGCCGACGGCCGCAAATATCTCGACGCGTACAACAATGTCGCCCATGTCGGCCACTGCCACCCCTATGTGGTCGAGGCCCTGTGCCGGCAGGCAAGCCTGCTCAACACCCACACGCGCTATCTGCACACCGCCATCCTCGACTATGTCGAGCGGCTGACCGCGACCTTCGATGCCAGCCTGCCGACCGCCATCCTGACCTGCACCGGCAGTGAGGCCAACGACATCGCGCTGCGCATGGCGCAGGCCGCCACCGGCCGCATGGGCATCATCGCCACCGACGCCACCTATCATGGCAACACCGCGGCGGTTTCGCAGCTCAGCACCCGCATGCCGCCGGTCGGCGGCCGCGCCCGCCACGTCAGGCTGGTGCCGGCGCCTGACAGCTATCGCCATCCGGCTGCGATGGCCACCGGCAAAGCCTTTGGCGACGCGGTGCGCGAAGCCATCGCCGCGCTGGCAAAGGACGGTATCGGCCTGTCCGGCATCATCCTTTGTCCGCTGCTCGCCAATGAAGGCTTTCCGACGCTCCCATCCGGCTTTTTCGACGACGCGATGCGCGCGGTGCGTGACGCCGGCGGACTGGTCATCGCCGACGAGGTGCAGCCTGGTTTCGGCCGCACCGGCAGTCATTTCTGGGGCCACCAGCGCGCCGGTTTCGTTCCCGACATCGTCACCATGGGCAAGCCGATGGGCAACGGCCATCCAATCGCCGCCGTGGTCACATCAAGGGAGATATTGGCGACCTTCCGCAACGCCTTCCGTTATTTCAACACCTTCGGCGGCAATCCGGTTTCCTGCGCGGTGGCCAATGCCGTTCTCGACGTCATCGAGCAGGAAGATCTCGTTGCCAACGCGCGTGACGTCGGCGCCTATGCACTCAACCTGCTGCGCCCGCTCGCCGATCGCCATGAATGTATCGGCGAGGTCAGGGGCGCTGGCCTGTTCTTCGGCGCCGAACTGGTTCACGACCGCAAGACGCGCGAACCGGCGCCCGACATTGCCGAGCAGGTCGCCAACCGGATGCGCCAGCGCGGCGTGCTGATGGGCAAGACCGGCATCCACGGCAATGTGTTGAAGATCCGCCCGCCAATGCCGTTCTCCCGCGACAATGCCGACTTCCTGATCGGCGTCCTCGACGAAGTGCTTGGCGAAGTCCGCGGAGTGAAGGCGTGAGCGCAGTCTCCGCGCAATCCGAACCCGAGACGGCAGCCGACGTCACGGCGCTGGCCAGGCGCGCGCTCGCCCATTGGGGCATTGATGAGGGTGAGCCGGAGCTGCTGAAATTCCGCGAGAACGCGGTCTTCCGGATCCGTCTGCCCGATGGCCAGCCGGCCGCCATGCGCATTCACCGGTTTGGCTATCACACGGACGCCGCCCTGCGCTCGGAACTGCAATGGATGGGTTTTCTGCAATCGGCCGGCATCGCCACGCCATCTGCGGTCGCCACGCCGGCTGGCGATCTGTTCGTGCTTGTCAGCGCGAACGCCTCAATGCAACCCCGGCAAGTCGATTGCCTGAGCTGGCTGGAAGGCCGCGCCGTCGGCGCGCGAGGCGTGCCGCTGGATTTTACGCCCGAGCAGGCAAGACAGATCTTTACCGAGATCGGGCGAACCATCGCCCACATGCACAATGTCACAGCAGCCTGGACGCCTCCGTCCGGCTTTGCCCGCCATGCCTGGGATTTCGACGGCTTCTTCGGCGCGAACCCGAATTGGGGGCGTTTCGAGACCTCGCCCTTCCTCGACGGTCCTCGCCGGGAGCTGGTTTTGCGGGCGCGCGAAAAGGCCGTGCGCGCGCTATTGACGTATGAACGCAGTGCCCGCAATTTCGGCATCATCCACGCCGACCTGGTGCGCGAGAATGTGCTCGTCCATGATGGTGCGATCCGCATCATCGACTTCGACGATTGCGGCCATGGCTGGCACATGTACGACCTTGCCGTCGCGCTTTACCAGAACCGCGATGAGGCGATCTATCCGCTGATCGAGGCCGCTTTGCTCAAGGGCTATCGGCAGGAGCGCGAACTGACGGCGCGCGACATCGCCGCGCTGCCGCTGTTTTCTGCCTTGCGGGCCTTCGCCTTCCTCGGCTGGGTGCAGAGCCGCGTCGAAGGCGACATCACCAGGGAGGTCGGCCTGCGCATGTCGGCCATCGCAGCCGATGTGGTGATTGCCTATCTGCATGGCGAATAGGGCCGATTGATAAGAACTGGCGGAACCGTCAGCCCTTCGCGAAATGGATGCTGACCGTGCCCGAACTGCCGAAATCGGCGACGATCGTGTCGCCGGGTCGCGCCTCGACCGGACGCACGAACGACCCGGAGAGAACGACCTCGCCGGCAGCGATCGACATGCCGTAGCGGGCGAGCCTGTCGGCCAGCCAGGCAATGCCCATCGCCGGATGGTTGAGCACGCCGGCGCCAAGCCCGGTCTCCTCGACCTCGGCATTGCGCGAGACGATGGCGCCGATCCAGCGCATGTCGGCTTCATCAGGCCGCTGCGGCCGGCCGCCGATGACGATGCCGGCATTGGCGGCATTGTCCGAAATCGTGTCGAAGAAGGTACGCGCCTTCTTGGTCTCGGCATTGACGCGCTCGATGCGCGTATCGAGGATTTCGAGCGCCGGCGTGATGTAGTCGGTGGCGTTGAACACGTCGAAGATCGTCACGCCGGGGCCTTTCAGCGGCGCCTTCATAATGAAGGCGATCTCGGCCTCGACGCGCGGCTGGATAAAGCGGCCGGCGGGAATGGTCGCGCCATCGTCGAAGAACATGTCGTCGAACAGCACGCCCGAATCCGGCGTGTCGATGGCGAGCGCATATTGCATCGCCTTGGAGGTGAGGCCGATCTTCCAGCCCTTCGGCTTCAGCCCGGCATCGATCTTGCGCGTCACCAGCGCTGCCTGCACGCGATAGGCATCCTCCATCGTCGCCTCGGGAAAATCGAGGCTGAGCAGCCGGATCTGGCGGCGTGAGCGCTCGGCCTCGAACAGCCGTGCCGCGGCGTCTTCCACTTGCTCCGGGGTCATGCTGCTTCCTCGTCGACGACGCTGTTTTGAAGCATGCCAATGCCATCGGCCTCCACCTCGATCACATCGCCCGGCTTCAGCCAGATCGGCGGCTCGAAGCGGGCGCCGGCGCCCGTCGGCGTGCCGGTGACGATGATGTCGCCCGGCACCAGCGTGGTGAAGGTCGAGACATAGGCGATAATCTTGCGAAACGAGAAGATCATCCGGCTGGTGCGGTCCTGCTGGCGGATTTCGCCATTGACGCGGGCGGTCAGCGCGATGTCGGCGATCTGCTCCGCGTCGGTGAACGGCACCAGCCAAGGGCCGATCGAGCCGCTGCGGTCGAAATTCTTGCCTTGCGTGACGTTGAACTTGGCATGCCGCACCCAATCGCGGATGGTACCTTCATTGCACAGCGACAGTGCCGCAATATGGCTGAGCGCGTTGGCCTCGGCGATGCGCCGGCCCGCCTTGCCGATGACGATGACGATTTCACCCTCATAATCGAGCTGCGGGGATTCCGGCGGCCGCACCAGCGGCGCGCCATGGCCGACGAAGGAGCGGGGAAAACGGACGAACAGCGACGGATTCGAGGGTGCTGCCTGGCCGTCCTTGTACTCCTCGTTGCGGTCGGGGTAGTTGACGCCGACGCAGATGATCTTTTCCGGCGAAGGGATCGGAATTTCGTAGGCAATGGCGTCGAGCGGGAAATCGACTGGGAAGGCCTCTGCCTCTTCCGCCAGCCGCCGCAAGGCGCCGGCCTCGATCACCTCCCGCAGCGTCGGCCACTGGCCGTGGCGCGCCGACAGGTCGACGACACCCTTGCTGGTGACCGCGCCATAGCGCGCCTTGCCGCCGACGGTGAAGGTGGCGAGCCGTGCGTGGTTCATGCTGCGGCTCCGGCGATGGTGGTGGGCGAGGTTGGAGCTCTACGGCGCCCCCCTCTGTCCTGCCGGACATCTCCCCCTCCTGGGGGGAGATCGGATGTCATCTCTGCCTTCGCCAATTTCCAACGCTGCAAGAGAGGCGCTGACCATGGGCCTAGCCAATCTCCCCCCTTGAGGGGGAGATGTCCGGCAAGACAGAGGGGGGCGCGAAGGAACGCTGACATCGATTAGAATCCACTCACGGCGCAATGATCGGCGAAGCCGCCAAATCCGGCTGGCGCGCCTCCGCCCCGGCAAACGCACTGCCCTCCTCGAACCAGCTTTTCGGCGCCGGTGCGCCCCACAGCGTCTGGCGCTGCGGGTCCTTGAGGTCCCACTTGATCGGCTCGAGGTCGGGATCGACCGTCTGGTAGTCCGAGCAGTAGATCTCGATGCGGTGGTTGTCCGGGTCGCGGACATAAAGGAAGAAGGCGTTGGAAATGCCGTGCCGGCCGGGGCCGCGTTCGATGTTCGGCAAATAGCCCGTGGTCGCCATCAGGTCGAGCAGGTCGATGATGTTGAGCGGCGTCGGCACCCAGAAGGCGACATGATGCAGGCGCGGGCCGATGCCGTTGGTGAACGCGATGTCGTGGACGCCGCCCTTGCGGTGCGTCCAAGCTGCCCAAAGCTTCCCGGTTGCGGCATCCTCGGTGTATTCGGTGACGCGAAAACCGAGCTCGTTGTAGAAGGCGACGGACTCGTCGACATTGGGCGAGAAGCAGTTGAAGTGGTCGATGCGCAGCGGCTTGACGCCCTTGTAGAGCGCATATTTCTGATGGATCGGCGGCAGCCTTTCCATCTGGGCATAGAACTCCAGCGGAATCCCGTGCGGGTCGCGCGTCCGAAAAGTGCGCGACTGGTAGGGCCGCTCGACCCATTCCACCGGCAGGCCCTTGCCCTTGAAGAAATACTCGGCCTTGTCGAGGTCCTCGTCCGAAAAGACCTTGAAGCCGAGGTCGCGCGCTTCCGGCGTCGTCGCCTTGCGCAGCACGATGCAGTGATGGCCACGTTCCTCCATGGCGCGCAGGTAGATGGCGCCTGATGTCTCGTCGGTAACCTGCAGGCCGAGCGTGTCGACATAGAAGGCGCGGGATTTGGCGAGGTCGGTGACAGCCAACTCGACATGGCTGAGGCGCACGATGTTGAAGGCGGGGTAGAGATTGGGTTTGGGCAAGGGCATCCGATTTCCTCCGGTCAGCCGCCGAGTTTCTGGATCGCGTGCGCCGTCGTCGCGAAGGCGACGTTCTTCGTCTCCATGTAGAAGTCGAAGGAATGGTCGCCGCCGTCGCGGCCGATGCCGGAATTCTTGACGCCGCCGAAGGGGGTCGGCAAATGCCGCACGTTCTCGGAGTTAACCCAGATCATGCCGGCCTCCAGCGCATCGGTGAAACGGAAGGCGCGGGTGACGTCAGAGGTCCAGAGATAGCCGGTCAGGCCGTATTGCGTGTCGTTGGCCAGCGCCAGCGCTTCCGCCTCGTCGTTGAACGCAATGGCGCTCAGCACCGGCCCGAAAATCTCCTCCTGCGCGATGCGCATGCCGTTGGTCACGTTGGTGAACAGGGTCGGGCCGACATAACAGCCGCCTCCCGGTCCATCGACCTTGCCGCCGCCGACGGCCAGCGTCGCCCCCTCCGACCTGCCGATGTCGATATAGGACAGCACCTTCTTTTCATGCACCGGATGGATCAGCGGCCCGACCACCGTTTTCGGATCGAGCGGGTGGCCGACGACGATGCGCTTCGCCCTCTCCGCGACTTTGGCGGTGAAGCTTTCATAGATCGAGGCTTCGACCAGAAGCCGCGACGACGAGGTGCAGCGCTCGCCATTCAGCGAATAGATCATGAATACGGCGGCGTCGGCGGCGCGCTCGAGATCGGCGTCGGCAAAGACGATCACAGGGTTCTTGCCGCCAAGCTCGAAATGCACGCGCTTCAGCGTGCCGGCGCCTTGCTTCATGATCATCGAACCGGTGCGGCTTTCGCCGACAAAACCGATCGCCCTGATGTCGGGATGCTCGGTCAGCGCCTTGCCGGCGTCTTCACCAAGGCCGTTGACCAGGTTCCATACGCCTTTCGGCAGGCCGGCCTCCTCGGCGATCTCGACCAGCAGGCGGGCGGTCAGCGGCGAGAATTCAGCCGGCTTATGAACCACGGTGCATCCGGCCGCCAGCGCTGGCGCAATCTTCCACGTCGACAGCATGAACGGTGTGTTCCACGGCGTGATGATGCCGACCGGGCCGATCGGAACGCGCGTCGTCATATTGACCTGGCCTGTCGTACGCAGTGTCTCGCCGTCGCGCGCTTCGGGCGCGCGGTCGGCGAAGAAACGGAAATTCTCGGCACCGCGCAGCGCTGCCTTGGCCATGAACTTCAGCGCCTGGCCGGTATCCATGCATTCGACAAAAGCGATCTCCTCGGCGCGCGCTTCGATTGCGTCGGCGATTTTGTGCAGCAGCTTCTTGCGTGCCTCGCCAGGCATGGCCGCCCAGGCTGGGAACGCCGCCTTCGCCGCCTTGGCGGCGCGGTCGATGTCGGCGGCGCCGCCGCGCGCGACGCTTGCCAGCGGCTTGAGGTCGACCGGCGACAGCGTTTCGAACGTCGCGCCATCGAGGGCCGGCACCGCCTCGCCGCCGATCTGGTTCAAAACGCCATCGCGCTTGAAGCGGGCCAGATAGGCCTCGGCCTTTTTCAGATTGCCTTGCAGGTCGGACATGTCGGGTTCCGTCACTTGCCGCGCAGCCGCGGGTGGATTGCGTTTTTCTTCCAGCTGAGCACCGGGTCGATTTCCCGGATTTCGAGCGACAGGGCGAAATGCGGGGTCTCGAACAGGGCGGCAAGGTATTCGCTCACCGCCGCGAAGACAGCCTCGCCGGTCCGCTTCTTCTCGTCCGGGCTGCGGCCGGTGCCGATGCGAAACGACATGTCGAGAAAAGCGTTTTCCGGCAGGCTGTCGGCCATCGCGTAGGCCTCGGCGCGAAAGGCCCGCACCCGCACGGCGCCGGTCTCGAACAGCCCGGTATCCAGCACTGTGCGCAACACCAGCGCGCACAATTCGTCCATATCGACCTTGGCATCGAGATTGGCCGAATACTCGATGGAGAAGTGAGGCACGGCGCTTCGTTTCCCTGGGTTATTGCTTTGTTGTAGTTAACGCGTTAATTACATGCGGCATCCGCGAAGTCAAGTCTTGCATCGGCCTTGGCGCAACGATACGGGATGGCAGGAACGGGCCCCGGCTGGCGGATTCGGCCGAGGGAAGGCCTGTTTCGATCGCAAGCGTGGGAGGCTCTTTTTTGCTGCCTGAAAATACCCGTCGTTCCCTGCCGATGGCGCTGCTTCATGCCCGCGAAGCGGTGATGGCGCGGTTTCGGCCGATGCTTGCGGCGCATGACGTGACCGAACAGCAATGGCGCGTGCTGCGTGTGCTCAGCGAAGCCGGCCCGGTCGAGGCGACGGAACTTGCCGATCGCGCCTCGGTTTTGCCGCCCAGCCTGACGCGCATCATCAAGGCGCTCGAGGGACGCAAATTCATCACCCGCAACAAGGCCGAAGGCGACGGCCGCCGCGTCGTGCTGACCATTGCGCCTGCCGGCTCCGCCCTGATCGACGCCCTGTCGCCCGAGCGTCGCGTCATCTATGACGACATCGAACAGCGTTTTGGGCATGAGAAGCTGGAGCAGCTCCTTGACCTCTTGGAGAGCTTGATCGACGGCGAGAGCTGAGCGGTCGGTCCTGGCCGTTTCGTCCAGGCTCACCCGCCAAAGCTGCCCAACCGTGTCGGCTGCGTATAATTCCGGTCGACATAGAGCAGGGCCGAGCCGCCGCTGCCGTGCCGGACATCGATGACGCGGCCGATCATGACATTGTGCGTGCCGACGACATGCACAGTCTCGATCTCGCAATCGAAGTTGACGATCGCATCCGACAGCGCCGGCGTGCCGGAGGTCAGCGTCTGCCAACGCGCCGAGGCGTAGCGCGCCTCCATGTCCCTGGTCGCGCCGGCGAACTTTCCCGCCAGATGCATGTGGTCATGCGTCAGCACGTTGACGCAGAAGCGCCGGTTGGACAGGAACATGGCGGCCTGCGTCGAGCGCCCGTTCATGCACACGAGCAGCGTCGGCGGCTCGTCGGAGACGCTGCACATGGCGGTGGCGGTGAAGCCGCCGCGTCCTGCCGGCCCGTCTGTGGTGACGATGTTGACCGGCGCGCAGACCCTCGCCATGGCGTCGCGGAAATCGGCTTTCGAAATCTGCGTGGCCATGTGATTTCACTCGGCCGTTGAGACAAGCGGATTGAACCAGGTATCGCCGGTCCAGCCATTCTCGTCATAATCGGCCATGCAGGTGTCGACCAGCTCTTCCATCGCCTTCAGCCGCCCGCCGCGCTCGGCGCCTTTCAGCACCTGCAGCCGTACCTCTTCCGGCGCACCGGCATAGTTGAGCTCATAGAGCGCGTGGCGGCCGCCGAACTCGGTGCCGGTCGCATCCCACAACAGCTTCATGATCTTGATGCGTTCGATGTGGCCCATATCGTTGGAGCCGCGCACATATTGCGCCAGATATTTGTCGATCTCGGGGTTGTTGAAGTCGCGCACCGACGACGGTAGGTAGATCAGCCCCGAGGCGATCACCCGGCGCACGGTGTCGATGACGCGCGGATAGGCTTCCGACATGAAGGTGCGGTAGGCAAGCGCGGCTTCCAGATTGGGCAGCACCGCGCCATTCGCCCACGGGATCGGGTTGTAGGCCATGGCGTTGGAAAAGCTCCAGAACATGTGCCTGAGCGCAATGACCTCGCCCAGTGCCGCCTGGTTGCCGCGGAAAGCATCGCCGCCGGTGGCGCGCAGCGCCTTGGCCAGCAGGCCGGCGAGGAAGTCGAGCTTGACGGCGAAGCGCGTGCAGCCCTGGAAGCAGTAGCCGTGCATGAAGCCGGAGGCCGGATGAAAGGACAGGATTTTTTGCGCATCGCGCAGCACCAGAACGTCCTCCCAGGGGATGAAGACATTGTCGAGCACCAGGATCGCGTCGTTCTCGTCGAAGCGCGACGACAGCGGATAGTCGAAGGGTGCCGCCACCGTGTTGGCCGTCTGCTCGTAGGAGACGCGGCAGAACATCTTTATCCCCGGCGCATTCATCGGCACGATGAACATCACCGACAGCGACGGATCCTCGGTCACCGTCGCCGACCCTTGCGCCAGGAAATTGTAGTGCGTCAGCGCCGAGGACGTCGCCACCACCTTGGCGCCGGACACGTAGATGCCGGCGTCCGTCTCCCTGGTGATGTGGACGAAGACGTCCTTCACCTGTTCGGCCGGCTTGTGGCGGTCGATCGGCGGGTTGACGATGGCGTGGTTCATGAACAACGCGGCTTCCTGCGCGCGTTTGTGCCAGGACAGGGCATTGTCCTTGAACGGCCCGTACCAGTCGGCATTGGCGCCGAGCGTGTTCATCAGCGCCGCCTTGTAGTCGGGCGTGCGGCCCATCCAGCCATAGGACATGCGCGACCACTCCGCGATCGCCGCCTGCTGGGCAACAAGCTCGGCGGAAGACTTGGCAACGCGGAAATATTTGTGGGTGTAGCCGCCCGAGCCGGTGTCGGTCGGCGAGGTCAGCGCGTCCCGCCGCCTTGGATCATGCAGGGCGTCGTAGAGGCGCGCCAGCGACCGCGCCGAATTGCGCATCGCCGGATGCGTGGTGACGTCGGCAATGCGTTCGCCGTTGATATAGACCTCGCGGCCATCGCGCAGGCTCTCCAGATACTCGGCCCCGGTGAATGGGCGTGCCTTATCGGTGCGGAAGTCTTCTGATCGCATGATGGTCCTCCTCTTAAGCCGTAACCCTAGCGCCCTGGGCATCGATCGGTTATGGACGGAACGGCAAAACCGATTGGACTTTTTCCGGCGTCATGAGCCAGAGATCCATCCCCGACTTCTTCGTCTATGGCGAGCCGGTGCGGCCGCTCGATGTCGGTTTTCTGCATGTCGAGACGGTGCTTGCGCGCAGCAATATCCATCTTGGTGAGGTCGCCGCGCACAAGCACCCGCAGATGGGTCAGATCACCTTCTGGACCAGCGGCTCCGGTACCTACCGTATCGAAGACCGATCCTGGGACTTTTCGGCGCCTGCCGTGAGTTTCGTGCCGAGCACTATCGTGCACGGCTTCTCGATCGGCCCCGGCACCGACGCCATCGTCGTCTCGGTCGCCGACGGCGCGCTTGCGGCCATCGCGGCTCACAGCCTGCTGCCGCTGGACCGGCCGGTCTTTGCCGACGGCCTGCCGCAGCACGCAGCGTGGGCCAGATTGGCGGCGGTGCTGGAGATGATCGCCGCCGAATACGCCGAGGCGCAAGCCGGCAATGACAGGGTCCTGCAGGCGCTGATCGCCGTCGCGCTCTCCCACATCGCGCGCCTCAGTCCCGAGACAAAGGGTGCCACGGCGTCTTCGGATGCCTCACTGGCGTTGGGGCTGCGCCGGCTCGCCGATGCGCATTTCCGCGACAACTGGCCTGTTGATCGCTACGTCGAGGCGCTGGCCACGACGCCGCATCTTCTCGACAAGGCCAGCCGCGCGGTGCTGGGCAGCGGCGTCAAACGCGTCGTCAGTGAGCGACGGCTGCTGGAGGCCAAGCGGCTGCTGTTGTTCACCGTACGCTCGGTCGAGGACATCGCCTACGAGATCGGCTTCGACGACCCGGCGTATTTTTCACGATTCTTTCGCGCGCGGGTCGGCGAAGCGCCCGCGTCCTGGCGGCGGAAACAGTTGCAGGGTCATTGATGGGTGACCATGGATGCGGCCCTTGGCGCGCCGTTCCGGCGCGAGCCCGCTTCCGCCAGGGCGTTGGCTTCCCGACCGGCCATGATGCAGCCACAGCCACTTTTTCGTGAAGCTGAACGGGTTGATCCGCTCGCCTGTCTGCCTAGGTAGAAAGGAGCGGCGGGCGCCACGCAAAATCTGACAATCGGGCAAATCTGACAGTCGGCATGACATTTTCCTGCATTCGAAAGCTTGGCCTCGCTGCTCTCTGTGTCGGCATCCAGTCTTCCTGCGTCGTTCCCGACGATACGTCGCGTATCGCCAAGGTTGATCCAACGGCGGCGGCTGCCCGCAAGGAGATGGTCGGCCTCAGCGAAGCCGATGTTCGAATGTGCGCCGGGTTTCCGACCGCCACCGCCGACGCCGGCCAATCGGGCCAGATCTGGACCTACAAGCGCATCGTCCAGCGCGGCAATCTCAGCATTGTGGTTCCGACGTTGGCGGTCGGCGCGATCCCGGCGGTCGGCGGCTCCGTCAATGTCGCTCCCGGCGGCTATTGCGATACGCAAATTCGCATGGTCGATGGCCGTGTCGCCGAAGTTGCCTATGCCGGCGACAACAATTTGCCGAACAGGCGCGACGCGCTTTGTGTCAGCACGGTGGACGCCTGTGTGACCTATGCCCGCCAACACGGCCAGAGGCCGGCGGCCAAATAGCCGGCGGCAGCGAAACGGCGATGGCAGGTCATGCAAATGTCGTTGAGGGCTTGACTGACCCGCCGGACCGAATACGCTAGCGCAAAATACCGGCTCTGATCGCCGGGCGGCAAAAATGCCTCGTATGCCTCGCCCTTCCGGCGCAGGCTGCGGGGCATTGTCATTTTGGGGTCCTGTTTGAAACGGCGCATCGAGATCGGCATCCTGTATTCCCGCTCGGGGAGCTATCAGCTCGTATCCGATGCGTGCCGCATCGGCGCCATGCGCGCCATAGCCGACATCAACGCCGATCGCAGCTCAGCCATCGAACTGGTGCCGGTGGAGCGCGATCCGCAAAGCAATGCGGACCGCTACGCAACGCTTTGCGAAGATATCTTCAAGACCAGCAGCGCACGCCATGTCATCGGCTGCGTCACCTCCTGGAGCCGCAAGGAAACCATTCCGGTCTTGGAGAAAGCCGGCGGCATGCTCTGGTACGCCTGCCCCTATGAGGGCTTCGAAGCCAATGAGCATGTCGTCTACATGCACGCCTGCCCCAACCAGCATCTGGTGCCGCTGATGGCGCATGTCGTGCCGCGTTTCGGCGCCAACGGCTTCCTGCTCGGCTCGAACTACATCTGGGGCTGGGAGATGAATCGCGTCGCGCGCGACCTGATCGCGGATGCCGGCGGCAAGGTGCTGGGCGAACGCTACCTGCGCATCGGCGAGACCGACGTGTCGCGGCTGATCGCGGAGATCCGCGCCACGCGGCCGAACTTCATCCTCAACAATTTGATCGGCACCTCGTCCTACGCCTTCCTCGCGGCCTATCGCGACCTAGGTCACGAGGATGCCGCCTTCAGTCCCGAGACCTGTCCCGTCATCTCCTGCAACCTGACCGAAGGTGAGCTGCCGGCGATCGGTGAATCCGGCAAGGGACATCTGTCGGTCGGGCCGTATTTCGCGCCGCGCCCGGCTGCCTTTGCCTCATCCTTCGAGGCCTCCGCCTATGCCTCGGTGCAGGTGATGGCCGACGTGCTTTCCAGCAATCCCGACGCCGGTCCGGCGGAATTCTCCAAAGCCTTCGCCGAACGCCGCTTCTCCACCCGGCTCGGTCCGATCGCCATCGACGCCCACTCGCAGCATGCGACACTGCCGGTGATCATCGGGCGCATCGCGGACGGCTTCTTCGAGGTCGTCAGCCGCGAAGACGAAGTCGCGCCGGATCCGTATCTGTCGCGCTACGACCCGGCAAAAACATTCGGCCGCCCGCGCCTGAGGGTGGTGTCGTGACCAGAGCCCCACGCATCCCCAATCTCGGCGGCGCCAGGGCGTTTATCCTGCATCGCCCGCATCCGACGGTGCAGGCGATCACCAGGCAATTGTCGGCCATCGGGCTGATCACGCTGGATTGCTGGCCGGAACTGCCGCCCGAGGCGCTGGCCGCCGATTTCGTCTTCTTCGACGCCGATCTCGGCTTTGACGAGCAGTTTCCGTGGAAGCCGGGCGAGGCACCGATGCCGCTGGTGGCGCTGATCGGTTCCGAGGCGCCGGGCCGCATCGAATGGGCGCTGTCGCATAAGGCCGATGCGCAGCTGCTGAAGCCGGTCGGCAATGCCGGCGTCTACAGCGCGCTGCTGATCGCGCGCCAGAGTTTCGAGGCGCGAAAACACCTGGCCAGCGAGATCGCCTCGCTTCGCCAGCGCGTTGCCGAGCGCCAGACCATCGTGCGCGCGGTGACGGCACTGGCGAAAGGCGCCGATGACGGCCGCGCCTATGCGCAGCTGCGCTCGCTGGCGATGAGCTGGCAGATCAGCGTCGAGGATGCCGCGCGGCGGATCGTGGCCATGACAAGCGAAGAAGCAACAGGGGAAGAAGGCGGCGATGACCAGTCCCATCGTGCCTGATCTCACCGCGCCAGGGCGCATGCCGGTCAAGCCGCGCGCCGGCGTCTGGCGCCGGCTGGTCAGGCGCCGTCTGGCTCTGCTCGGGCTGGTCATCGTCGCCATCGTCGTTGCCGGCGCCGTGCTGGCGCCATGGCTGACTGGCTATGATCCCAACGAGCAGATGTTCGACGGCCTGACCATCGAGGGCTCGCCCTTGCCGCCGGATGCAAAATTCTGGCTGGGCACCGACTTGCTCGGCCGCGACCTCCTGACCCGCATCCTCTACGGCGCCCGCACCTCGCTGATCATCGGCATCGTCGCCAATGGCGTGGCGCTGTTCATTGGCACGCTGGTCGGTGTTGTCGCCGGCTATTTCCGTGGCTGGATCGGCAGCGCGCTGATGCGTTTCACCGATTTGATGATGGCGTTTCCGGCACTGCTGCTCGCCATTTGCCTGGCCGCGGTGTTCGAGCCCAGCCTGTGGATCGTCGCCATGGTCATCGCTTTGGTCAACTGGGTGCAGACCGCCCGCGTCATCTACACCGAGACCTCATCGCTGGCGGAGCGTGAGTTCATCGATGCCGAACGCACCATCGGCGCGAGCGCGCCGCGCATCCTGTTTCGCCACATCCTGCCGCATCTCTTACCGACCATCATCGTCTGGGGCACGCTCGGCATCTCGACCACCGTGCTGCTCGAGGCGACGCTCTCTTTCCTCGGCATCGGCGTCCAGCCGCCCACGGCGTCCTGGGGCAACATCATCTTCGAGAACCAGACCTATTTCCAGGCCGCACCCTGGCTGGTGTTCTTCCCCGGTGCCGCGATCCTGGCGCTGGCGCTGGCTTTCAACCTGATCGGCGATGCGCTGCGCGACATTCTCGATCCGACGCAGAGGGGCCGGGCATGATCGCCTATCTCGGCCGCCGCCTCATCCAGTCGCTGCTGATCCTGCTCGGCGTCTCGCTGATCACCTTCGCGCTGCTCTATCTCCTGCCGGCCGATCCGGTGCGCCAGATCGCCGGCCGCAGCGCCACGCCGCAGACGGTCGAGAACATCCGCCAGCAGCTCGGCCTCGACCAGCCGTTCGTCGTCCAGTACTGGCGCTATCTCACGAAGCTCGTCAGCGGCGATCTCGGCCGCTCCTACATCCAGCGCTCCGAAGTCACCGAGCTGATCGTTTCGCGGCTGCCGGCCAGCCTGTTGCTGATGGTCGGCGCCATCCTGTGCGAGCTGTTGCTCGGCCTGAGCATGGGCCTGATCGCCGCCGTCAAGCGCGGCACCGCCACTGACCAGACGCTGATGGTCGCCTCCTTCGTCGGCGTCTCGGCGCCGCAATTCGTCGTCGGTCTGCTGCTGCTCTACGTCTTTGCCGTGCGGCTCAGCTGGTTCCCGATCGGCGGCTACGGCACCTGGCGTCATCTGGTGCTGCCGTCACTGACCATGGGAATCCTCGGCGCCGGCTGGTACGCGCGCATGATGCGCTCGTCGATGATCGACGTGCTGCGCCAGGATTACGTGCGCACCGCCCGCGCCAAAGGCCTGGCGCGGCGAGCTATCCTGTTCCGCCATGCGCTGCCCAACGCCATCCTGCCGGTGATCGCCATGATCGGCATCGACATAGGCATCTTCATGGGCGGCATCGTCGTCGTCGAAAGCGTATTCGGCTGGCCCGGCATCGGCCAGCTCGCCTGGCAGGCCATCCAGCGCGTCGACATCCCGATCATCATGGGTGTGACGCTGGTGTCGGCCTTCGCCATCGTGCTGGGCAATCTGCTGGCCGACATCATCGCGCCCTTCATCGACCCCCGCATCAAGCTCAGATGAAATGAAAACCAGACAGAGAAAGGGAACATAAAAATGAAAAAGTTTCTCGCATCCACGGTAGCGGCATCGGCGCTGGCGCTGATGCTCGGCGTGACGAGCGTTCGCGCCGAGGACGCCGTCGATCCGAACGCCAAGCAGGGCGGCGCCATCACCATCACCTACAAGGACGACGTCGCCACGCTCGATCCGGCGATCGGCTATGACTGGCAGAACTGGTCGATGATCAAGAGCCTGTTCGACGGGTTGATGGACTACGAGCCGGGCACCACCAATTTGAAACCCGACCTCGCCGAAAGCTACGAGATTTCGCCCGACGGCAAGACCTTCACCTTCAAGCTGCGCCATGGCGTGAAATTCCACAATGGCCGCGAGATGACGGCCGACGACGTGAAATATTCGCTCGACCGCGTCACCAATCCGAAGACGCAGAGCCCCGGCGCCGGCTTCTTCGGCTCGATCAAGGGCTATGACGATGTCGCCGCCGGCAAGGCCGAGAGCCTCTCCGGCGTCACTGTCGTCGACCCTTACACGGTCAAGTTCGAACTGACCCGCCCCGACGCCACCTTCCTGCATGTGATGGCCATCAACTTCGCCCATGTCGTGCCGAAGGAAGAGGTCGAGAAATACGGCGCCGATTTCGGCAAGCATCCGGTCGGCACCGGCGCCTTCAAGCTCGCCGAGTGGACGCTCGGCCAGCGCATCGTCTTCGAGCGCAATGCGGACTACTGGCACAAGGGCCTGCCGCATCTGGACAAGATCACCTTCGAGATCGGCCAGGAGCCGATCGTGGCGCTGCTGCGCCTGCAGAAGGGCGAGATCGACGTCCCCGGCGACGGCATTCCGCCAGCAAAATTCCAGGAGGTGATGGCCGATCCCGAGCAGAAGGCACGCGTCGTCGAAGGCGGCCAGCTGCACACCGGCTATGTCACCATGAACACCACCATGGCGCCGTTCGACAATGTTAAGGTGCGCCAGGCAGTCAACATGGCGATCAACAAGGCGCGCGTCATCCAGATCATCAACGGCCGCGCCGTGCCGGCCAACCAGCCGCTGCCGCCGTCGATGCCGGGCTACGACAAGGAATACAAGGGCTATCCCTATGACGTCGCCAAGGCCAAGGCGCTGCTCGCAGAGGCTGGCCACCCCGACGGCTTCGAGACACAGCTGTTTGCCATGAACACCGATCCCAACCCGCGCATCGCCCAGGCGATCCAGCAGGATCTGGCGGCGATCGGCATCAAGGCCAGCATCCAGTCGCTGGCGCAGGCAAACGTGATTGCCGCCGGCGGCGACAAGGCCGGCGCACCGATGATCTGGTCCGGCGGCATGGCCTGGATCGCCGACTTCCCGGATCCGTCGAACTTCTACGGCCCGATCCTCGGCTGCGCCGGTGCGGTGCCCGGCGGCTGGAACTGGTCGTGGTATTGCAACAAGGATCTCGACGCCAAGGCGGCCGAGGCCGACTCGGTGGTCGACCCGGCTAAATCAGGCGAACGCGACAAGATGTGGAGCGCCATCTACGACAAGGTGATGGAAGACGCGCCCTGGGCGCCGGTCTTCAACGAGCAGCGCTTCACCATGAAATCGGCGCGCATGGGCGGCGCCGACAACCTCTATGTCGACCCGGTTCATATCCCGATCAACTACGACAATGTGTACGTAAAAGATGTGCAATAACTGCGACTACACCATCCATGGGCGCCAACATCATTTCGGCTGGGACAATTCGTTTGCCCCGGCCGAGCGGGTGGCGCCCGGCTCGACGATCGAGTTCCAGTGCCTCGATTCCTCCGGCGGCCAGTTGCAGGCCGGCAGCACGGTCGCCGACGTCGCCAAGCTCGACTTCGCCACCGTCAATCCGGTGACCGGGCCGATCTTCGTCGAGGGCGCCGAGCCGGGTGACGCGCTGAAGGTGACGATCGAGATGTTCAAGCCGTCCGGCTTCGGCTGGACGGCCAACATTCCGGGCTTTGGGCTGCTCGCCGACGACTTCAAGGAGCCGGCGCTGAACATCTGGAAATACGACGCTGCCTCGCTCGAGCCGGCGCTGTTCGGCAAGAATGCGCGTGTGCCGTTGAAACCCTTCGCCGGCACCATAGGCAACGCGCTGGCGGAAAAGGGCCACCACTCGGTGGTGCCGCCAAGGCGCGTCGGCGGCAATCTCGACATCCGCGATCTCGCCGCCGGCACCACGCTCTATCTGCCGGTGGAAGTGGCGGGCGCGCTGTTTTCGGTTGGCGACACCCATGCCGCGCAAGGTGACGGCGAGGTCTGCGGCACGGCGATCGAAAGTCCGATGGACGTCGTGCTCAAGCTCGACCTGGTCAAGGATGCCAGGCTGAAGACGCCGCGCTTCACCACGCCAGGCCCGGTGACGCGCCATCTCGACGCCAAGGGCTATGAGGTGACGACCGGCATCGGTCCGGACCTGATGACCGGCGCCAGGGAAGCGGTTGCGCAGATGGTCGACCTGCTCGCCGGTCGTTATCACATCGACCCAGTCGAGGCCTATATGCTGGCCTCGGTCTGCGGCGATCTCCGCATCAGCGAGATCGTCGACATGCCGAACTGGGTGGTGTCGTTCTACTTTCCGCGCTGCGTGTTTGAATGAGGAGGGGGGTGTGCCGGAGTAAATCCCTCTCCGGGTCACGCGCGCAATGATCGCCGCCAGCGAACCCATACTCGACATCGCCAACCTCTCCGTCAGCGTGCGCGGCGAGGAGGGCGAGCGCGAGGTCGTCTCCGACCTGTCGCTGACGTTGTCTCGTGGCGAGACGCTGTGCATTGCCGGTGAATCCGGCTCCGGCAAGTCGATGACCGCTCTGGCCATCATGCAGCTTCTGCCGCAGCCTGCCGCCAGGATTTCATCCGGCAAGGTCCATCTCGGCGATACAGATCTGACGATTCTGGACGAGCGCCGGATGCGGCGCATTCGCGGCAACCGCATCGCCATGATCTTCCAGGAGCCGATGACCTCACTCAACCCGGTGCTGTCGATCGGCCGGCAGCTCACCGAATCCATCGAGGCGCATACCTCCCTGTCGCAGAGCGAGGCTCGCCAGCGTGCCATCGAGGCGCTGAAGGCGGTGCGCATTTCGGAAGCCGAAAGCCGGCTAAAGCAGTTTCCGCACGAACTGTCCGGCGGCATGCGCCAGCGGGTGATGATCGCCATGGCGCTGGCGCTCGAGCCGGACGTGCTGATCGCCGACGAGCCGACGACGGCGCTCGACGTCACCGTGCAAGGCGAGGTGCTGGAACTTTTGCGCGATCTGCAGCGCCAGCATGGCACCAGCGTCATCCTCATCACTCATGACATGGGCGTCGTCGCCGAAATGGCCGACCGCGTCATCATCATGCGGCATGGCCGCATGGTCGAAGAGGGAAAAACCGCTGACATTTTCGCCAGGCCGCAAGCCGGCTACACGCGCGAGCTGCTGGCCGCCGTGCCGCGCATCGGCAGCGGTATCGGTCGCCAGGAATCCAGGAGTGCCGAGACGGCAACGCCGGCCAATGTCGCTGACGTCAAGGACCTGCATGTCCGTTTCGACCTGCATGGCGGCTTCTTCGGCCGGGTCACTCGTCGCGTCCACGCCGTCGAAGGCGTCAGCTTCTCGATCGCGCCCAACGAGACGCTGGCGCTGGTCGGCGAATCCGGTTGTGGCAAGTCGACCACCGCCAAGGCGCTGGCCGGACTGGTGCCCTACAGCGGCGACATCGCCATTGGCGGCCGCAATCTGTCCGGCCTCGGCCGCGACGAGCGCAAGGCGGTGCGCCGCGACGTGCAGATGATTTTCCAGGACCCCTATGCCTCGTTGGACCCACGCATGCGTGTCGGCGACCTCGTCGCCGAGCCGCTGCTGATCCACGGCATCGCCTCGAAGGAAGAGCGCAGCGAGCGTGTCGCGGCGCTGTTCGAGCGCGTCGGCCTGTCGCCCGATCAGATGGAACTCTATCCGCATGAATTCTCCGGCGGCCAGCGCCAGCGCGTCTGCATTGCCCGCGCGCTTGCACTGCGGCCGAAGCTGATCATCGCCGACGAAAGCGTCTCGGCGCTCGACGTCTCGGTGCAGGCGCGCGTGCTCGATCTGTTGAAGGAGTTGCAGCGCGAATTCGGCGTCGCCTATCTCTTCATCTCGCATGACATGGCGGTGGTCGAGAACATCTCCGACCGCGTCGCCGTCATGTATCTCGGCCAGATCGTCGAGATGGGCACCCGCGACCAGGTCTTTTCCAACCCGCGCCATCCCTACACCAGGCGCCTGATCGAAGCCGTGCCCGTGCCCGATCCCGCGCGGCGCAGAAGCCGCTTCGCGCGCCTCGACCAGGAAATCCCGAGCGCCACCCGCAGGATCGGCGAGGCGCCGCTGAAACTGGCGCTGAGGGATGTCGGCAACGGCCATCTCGTCGCCGCCGAGGACTGAGCCGGCACTGCCGCCGGGCGGTTCACATGTTTGTGTCTCTATCTCTCGCCCAAGGCTCGCGTTCCGCCGCCAAACCGTATCGCTTCGAACACTAAATCCCTAACGGCCTCTTGCCCTCTGTCCCTATCTTCCTCATGTTCAATACCATTGCGATGATCGATCATAGGAGGGTCGGTCGGATTCATCGCTATGGGAGGAAGTCAACCATGAAGGTAAGCCTTTTCGTTTCCGCGGCACTTCTCGCCGCATCCGCGATCCCCGCTTCGGCCGCCGAAATTTCCGACGGCAAGGTCAAGATCGGCATCCTCAACGACCAATCGGGCGTCTACGCCGACTTCGGCGGCAAGTGGTCGGTCGAGGCGGCCAAGATGGCCGTCGAGGATTTCGGCGGCAAGGTGCAGGGAGCGCCGATAGAAATCATCAGCGCCGACCACCAGAACAAGCCGGATATCGCCTCCAACATCGCCCGGCAGTGGTACGACACCGAGCAAGTCGATGCCATCATGGAACTGACGACCTCTTCGGTAGCGCTCGCCGTCCAGGGGATTTCCAAGGAAAAGAAGAAGATCGACATCGTCACCGGCGCGGCAACCACGGAGCTGACCGGCAAACAGTGCTCGCCCTACGGCTTCCACTGGGCCTATGACACTCACTCGCAGGCGGTGGGTACCGGCGGCTCTCTCGTGCAGCAGGGCGGCGACAGCTGGTTCTTCGTCACCGTCGACTATGCATTCGGCTACTCGCTGAAGGATCAGACCACCAAGTTCGTCGAAAGCCATGGCGGCAAGGTGCTGGGCGAGGTGCGTTATCCCCTGGGATCGACCGATTATTCGTCCTTCCTGCTGCAGGCGCAATCGTCGGGCGCCAAGGTCATCGGCCTGGCCAATGCCGGCCTCGATACCTCCAACTCCATCAAGCAGGCGGCCGAATTCGGCATCGTGCAGGGCGGTCAGCGTCTTGCCGCACTCCTGTTCACGCTGGCCGAGGTGCATGGGCTTGGCCTTCAAGCGGCGCAGGGCGTCGTGTTGACCGAAGGCTATTACTGGGATCGCGACGACAAGAGCCGCGAATTCGGGCAGCGCTTCTTCAAGCGCACCAACCGCATGCCGAACATGATCCAGGCCGCGACCTATTCGGCGGTGACACAGTATTTGAAGGCGATCGACAAGGCCGGCACGGACGAGACCGAAGCCGTCGCCAAGCAGCTGCATTCGATGCCTGTGGACGACGCGGTGATAACCAACGGCAAGGTGCAGGCGGACGGCAACATGGTCCACGACATGTACCTCTACCAGGTCAAGTCGCCAGCCGAGAGCACCGAGGATTGGGACTACTACAAATATCTCGCCACCATTCCAGGCAACGAGGCCTTCCTCAGCGAGAAGGAAAGCGGCTGTCCGACGGCCGGCCAGTGATCGGCGCGGCCGATGGCGCCGACTGACCTGGACGCGAACGAGCCGCGGGTTGTGCTTTCCGCCCGCGGGTTGCGACGCGACTTTGCCGGCTTCATCGCCGTCAAAAACGTCGATCTCGATGTCCGCCATGGCAACATCCATGCCCTGATCGGACCCAACGGCGCCGGCAAGACGACCGTCTTCAACCTGCTCACCAAGTTCCTGGCGCCGACCAGCGGCAGGATCGAGCTGCTTGGCCACGACATCACCCGCACCTCGCCGGCCAGGGTTGCGCGGATGGGGCTGGTGCGCTCGTTCCAGATATCGGCGATTTTTCCGCACCTCAGCGTGCTCGACAATGTCCGCGTCGCGCTGCAGCGGCCGGGTGGTCTTGCCGTTCAATTCTGGCGCTCGCTCGCGGCGCTCGACCGGCTGACCCCGCGCGCCGAGGAATTGCTGCGCTCGGTTGGTCTCGACGACGCCAGGAACAGGCTCGCCGGCGATCTTTCCTATGGCAGGAAACGCGTGCTGGAGATCGCCACGACGCTCGCGCTCGATCCGAAAGTGCTGCTGCTGGACGAGCCGATGGCCGGCATGGGGCATGAGGACGTGGCCACGGTTTCCAGCCTCATCCGTTCGGTTGCCAGGGATCGCGCCGTGCTGATGGTCGAGCACAATCTGACCGTGGTGGCCGACCTTTGCGACTGGATAACGGTCATGCAGCGCGGCGAGGTGCTGGCCGCTGGCGACTACGCCACCGTTAGCCGCGACGAGCGCGTCAAGATCGCCTATATGGGCACCGCCGATGACTAGTGCCGCACCTCTGCTTGCCGTCACCGGCCTCAACGCCTGGTATGGCGAGGGCCATGCGCTGCACGGTGTCGATCTGGAAGTGTTTGCCGGCGAGACGGTCACGCTGCTCGGCCGCAATGGCGTCGGCAAGACGACGACGCTGCGCGCCATCATGGGGTTGATCCGCAAGCGGACCGGCCGGATCGCCTTCGACGGCAAGGACCTGATGCGGCTGCCGCTGCACCGCACCGCCCATCAAGGCATCGGCTTCGTGCCGGAGGAGCGCGGCATCTTCGCAACGCTGACCGTGGACGAGAATCTGATTCTGCCGCCGGTCGTCGCGCAGGGCGGCATGAGCGTCGAGGAGATATTCGATCTGTTCCCCAATCTGAAGGAGCGGCGCAACAGTCCCGGCACCAGGCTGTCGGGCGGCGAACAGCAGATGCTGGCGATCGCGCGCATGCTGCGAACCGGCGTGAAGATGCTGCTTCTCGACGAACCGACGGAGGGGCTCGCTCCCGTCATCGTGCAGCGCATCGGCGCGTTGCTGGCGACGTTGAAAAAGCGCGGCATGACGATCCTGCTGGTCGAGCAGAACTTCCGCTTCGCCAGTCGCGTCGCCGACCGTTTCTACCTGATGGAGCACGGCAAGGTGGTGGCGGGGTTTCCGGTCGGCGAACTGCCGGACCGCATGGCGCAGCTCCACGAAGTCCTGGGTGTATGATGGCGCCATGACGATGATCTTCGGAATCCCGGTTCAGGCCTTCCTCGGCCAGTTGCTGGTCGGCCTGATCAACGGCTCGTTCTACGCCATGCTGAGCCTGGGCCTGGCCGTCATATTCGGCTTGCTGCGCGTCATCAATTTCGCCCATGGCGCCCAGTATATGTTCGGCGCCTTCGTCGGCTACCTGCTTCTCACCCATCTCGGCATCGGCTATTGGCCCGCTTTGATCCTTGTGCCGCTGATCGTTGGCGTCTTCGGCGTCGTGGTCGAGCGCCTGGCGCTGTCGAGGCTGTACGATCTCGATCCGCTCTACGGGCTGCTCTTCACCTTCGGCCTCGCGCTCGTGCTCGAAGGCATCTTCCGCTATTATTACGGCGTCTCGGGAAACCCTTACGCCGTGCCGCCGCTGCTTGCCGGCGGCACCAATCTCGGCTTCATGTTCCTGCCCAACTATCGCGGCTGGGTCGTGGTCGCCTCGCTGATCGTCTGCTTCGGCACCTGGGCGCTGATCGAGAAGACCAGGCTTGGATCCTATCTGCGCGCGGCAACCGAGAATCCCCGTCTCGTCCAGGCTTTCGGCGTCAACGTGCCGTTGCTGCTGACCCTCACCTACGGCCTTGGCTCCGCGCTGGCCGGGCTTGCCGGCATTCTAGCAGCACCGATTTATCAGGTGAGCCCGCTTATGGGATCGGACCTCATCATCGTCGTCTTCGCGGTGGTGGTGGTCGGCGGCATGGGATCGATCCTCGGTGCGATCGTCACCGGCTACATGCTTGGCCTCGCCGAGGGCCTGACCAAGGTCTTCTACCCCGAGGCCTCCAATCTCGTGGTCTTCGTCATCATGGCCATCGTGCTTCTGGTCCGGCCGGCTGGCCTGTTCGGAAGGGACGCTTGACATGTCGGAAGGGACATCTGACATGACCGAACTGACGCTTCGCGAGGCATCGGCCAAAACCTCGGCACGGCTGGAATGGATGCTGGTCGGGCTCGGCATCCTGGCGCTGCTGGTAGCGCCTTTCCTGATCTATCCGATCTTCCTGATGAAGATGCTGTGTTTCGCGCTGTTTGCCTGCGCGTTCAATCTTCTGCTCGGCTATACCGGGCTCTTATCGTTCGGCCACGCCACCTTCTTCGGCGGCGCCGCCTACTTCACTGCGCATGCCGTCAAGGTCTGGGGCTGGCCGCCGGAAGCCGGCATTCTGCTCGGCATGGCGGGTGCGGCCTTGCTCGGCCTTGTCATGGGCTTTTTCGCAATTCGCCGGCAAGGCATCTATTTCGCCATGATCACGCTGGCGCTGTCGCAGATGTTCTTCTTCTTCTGTGTGCAGTCGCCCTTCACGCAAGGCGAGGACGGCATTCAGGGCGTGCCGCGCGGCATGCTGCTTGGCGTCCTCGACCTGAACGTCTCGCTGAACATGTATTACTTCGTGCTGGCGGTGTTCCTGATCGGCGTCTTCGCCATCTGGCGCATCGTCAACTCGCCGTTCGGCATGATCCTGCGCTCGATCCGCGAGAACGAGAACCGCGCCATTTCGCTGGGCTATTCCGTCGCCAACTACAAGCTGGGCGCCTTCGTCATGTCGGCGGCCCTGGCCGGGCTGGCCGGCTCGCTCAAGGCGATCGTTTTCCAGTTCGCCACGCTCACCGACGTCACCTGGCAGATGTCGGGCGAGGTGATCCTGATGACGCTTCTCGGCGGCATCGGCACCATGGTCGGGCCGATCATCGGCGCCAGCCTTGTCATTGGCCTGGAAAACACGCTTGCCACTTCCGGCTTTCCGGTGACCATCGCCACCGGCCTCATCTTCATGGTGTGCGTGCTGATCTTCCGGCGCGGCATCGTCGGCGAATTTTATGCGCGGATTTTCAAGCGGGCGGGCAAGGACTGAGCACCGGAATCTGGGGGCCGCACGCCAATGTTGGACAACTACGCGGTGGACGGGTTTGGCGTGATCCACCAGGTCGACTCCAAACCGATCAAGTATGACAAGCAGTATATTTCCTATTACGAGGACCTGAGTGACCGGACCATCAAGCTCGGATATCAGCGACTCGGCTGGGTGCTGGGGATCACTGGCGAGATTCCCCGGTCCGTGCTGGAGATTGGATATGGCACCGGCACATTCATCGAAGCCGCGAAAATAACCGGGGTCGCCGACTGCGCCGGCTGCGACATAACCAGGTTTCCGCTGCCCAAGGGCGTCCGCTTCGTCGATTGGGATGAGGCGCTCTCCAGCTCGTGGGATCTCGTCGCCATGTTCGATGTGCTTGAGCATATCCCGGATCTGGGTTTCCTCGCCCGGCTTAAGGCCCGCTACCTGGCCGTCGCCGTCCCTTATTGCCGCTGGCGCGAGCTCGGCGCCGACGGCGACGCCTGGTTCCGGACGTGGCGTATGCGTCTTCCCGACGAGCACCTCCACCACTTCGATCGTGACTCGCTGGTGGCACTCCTCGCACACAGCGGCTTCGAATGCATGACGCTGAACTGCTTCGAGGACGGGATCAGACTGCGCCCTGGGGAAGTGGGTCCGAATATCCTGTCCGGATTCTTTAGAAAGCTATAGACCTCGATCAAATCGATGCGGCTGCTTGGGACCTGGGGCAATCGCGACAATCGCCCGATCGGTACGGGAGCACTGCTGTGGGCAAATCGTGATGCGCGCATTCTTTCGATTGGTTGCCGTTATGATCGTGGTGTCCGGTGTGACCGGCTGCACCAGTGTTTCATATTATGCGCAATCCGTGCAGGGTCATCTGCGGATCATGACGGCGCGCCAGGATGTCGGAAAACTGATCGAGGACCCTTCGACGCCGAAGGCATTGCGCGCTCGAATGGCATCGGCGAGCGCCATACGACAGTTCGCAACGGATGAACTGGCGCTGCCCGACAACAACAGCTACCGCAGCTATGTCGATATCGGTCGGGACTCGGTGACATGGGCCGTCTTCGCCGCGCCGGCATTCTCGCTGACGCCGCGAACATGGTGTTTTCCCGTTTTCGGCTGCGTGCCCTACCGGGGATATTTCTCCAGGAAGTCCGCAATTGAAACCGCTGCCGAACTTCAAGGACAGGGCATGGATGTCTATGTGACGGGCATCACCGCATATTCCACGCTTGGCTGGTCGAGTGACCCGCTGCTGAGCACGATGTTCAGCGAGGATAAAACCTATCTTGCAGGGCTGGTGTTCCATGAATTGGCCCACCAGCGCGTCTACGTGCACGACGATTCCGCATTCAACGAGTCGTTCGCTGTCGCCGTCGAAACGACCGGCGTGAAAAAATGGCTGCGCGCGGCTGGCGATACCGCAGCATTGCGCCGTTACGAAGCCGCCCGGAGGCGCAAAGCTGAATTTCTTGCGCTGGTGTCGCAAACACGGGACGAGTTGGCGAAAGTCTATTCCAACGCCGGAACCTCGGAGCAAAAACTGGCCGCGAAGACGGCCGCGATCGAACGGCTGCGGATGCGCTACCGACACATGCGCGACAGGCGCTGGGGCCGATACCGGGGATACGATGCCTGGTTCGCTTCCCCGATCAACAATGCAAAGCTCGCCGCGACTTCCGTCTATAGCGATCGGGTGACCGCGTTTCTCCGCCTGTTCGATCTGTGCTCGGGCGACTATGTCAGGTTCTATGCGTCGGTCCGACGGATTGGCGCACTGGACCAAGCTCACCGTGCCGAAGCCCTTGCGGCGGCAGATCGCTGTTATTGAGTCGGTCGAAGTGACGGCCAGAAGTGTCGCGATTTATGATTTTGGTGGAATGAATCGCCTATGCACTCGGCAGCCGATGGAGGAGTTGAGTGGATCATTGGTTGGCCGAGCTCCAAAACCTCTCCGACATGATGGGCCGGTAACGGACCGGCAGGTTCCGGCATCCGACAAGTGACAGCGGCCGCTGAATTCGGTGGACTAACGTCTCAAATTGGCCCAATGCGGATATCCCGCGTTGCAGCGCTGGATTTTGAAAGCTCAGTGACATCGGACTATTGTTGAGGCTGTCGCAAACCCTTTGCAGCGCTGTATGACAGGCGTTCGCGGGAGACAATCATGTTGAAGGCTACCGAAGAGGAGATCGAGGAGGTCCAGGAATACTTTGAATGGCAGGCGCCCGACCTCGAAGTGACCTTTATGCAAAAGGTCTACTCGGAATCTGTCCTGAACACTCGCCACGATGTGTGGGATATCCATACCAACAAGGATCGCTGGTGGGTCATCACGGGCGGCACAAACCTCTACTCTCAGGAGCAGTTCCCAAATATGGACCTTGCTCTCACCTTCCATATTGGCCTGATGCTCCGCATTCCGCGTACGGAAAAACAACAGGAGGGAGATCTACGCATACTCCCGTTCGGTCCCGTCTTCGAGAAGATGGAAGAATCCGGCACCGCTGTGACGCAAGCGCATAATCTCGCGGACTATCAAGCTGTAGGCGTCCGCTGCCGGGAGGCGCTTCTCGAACTGATCAGTGTCGCGCAGGACGCGGCAATATGGACAGGCACGCCGCCACAACGTGCGAACTTCCGCGTTTGGACGGAGATCATCTGCAACGATCTTCTGCCGGGCGACACCAACAAAGAGCGTCGCGGGACCCTCAAGAGTGCGCTTGAGTCCGCATGGACGTTTTCAAACTGGCTGACGCATTCAAAGTCGGCCACTTGGATTGATGCCGAGATGGCGCAATCGTTGATCCAACACGCCATCGGCATGGCGACATCACTAATCATTCGCGAGTTGCGCGGGGTGCCTCCGGAGTGCCCGAACTGCGGTTCGCCGCATCTCGAACCCGAGCATGGCGGAAATAATGAGGCACCCGGTATACTTTGGGAACGACCGCGCTGCGCCGACTGCGGATGGGCAGGCAGGCCAGTTCCAATCCTTGATCTCGAGGACGGACGGCCAATCATCACACGCGAAGGCGAAGAAACCGACGAGTGCAGCATAATGACGGTACCGTTACGAACGATCCTGAAGCCGGGACGATCGAACCGCTGAGGAACATAGAGACCGGCCCCCCCGAACACGTCGTCTATTTTGCCTACGGGTCAAACATGTCGACCGCCCGGCTGCGCGAACGCATGCCGAGCTGCAAGCCACTCGGCATCGCCACCTTGCCGGGTCATGAACTCCGTTTTCATAAGCGTAGCGTCGACAAGTCCGCGAAGTGCAACGCATTGGCCACTGGCAACGAGAATAGCGTGATCGGGGTTCTGTTCAGCTTCGACCCTGCCGAACGTGCTGAGCTAGACAAGGCCGAAGGCGTCGGAATTGGCTACGAGCACGCGACGGTCACGGTCATTAATGACAAAGGTCGTAGGCGAAAGGTCCTTACATATCTCGCCACTTCCGACTACATCGACGACAGCCTCAAACCTTATAGCTGGTATAAGGACTTTGTCCTTGCAGGTGGCAGAGAACACGGACTGTCACCGGAGTATATTGCCAAATACATCCAGTCGGTTGAGGCGATCGAAGATTCCGACAAGACACGGGACAATAAGCAGCTGGCCACGCTCGGAAGTTTCGGGCGGTGAGACTACGGTGTCGGGGCAAGTTGCCCGGCCACACTGCGGACCCGATGTCCGCTTAAAGCGCAACACGCGACCGCATTCAGATGTATGCTTTGGGTAGCCGCAATCAACATCGTTGCGGCAAACATACAGCGCAGTCCCGACGTCCAGATGGCGACGGACCGAATCGAGAAACGGCGCGGTTGAGATCGCCCGTGCGCGGTTCTATTGGTCCGAAAACGTCACGCTCACGCCGCGTTGCCGAAAATAAGCCTGCATCAACTTGCGGCCCGAGCGGTTGTTCTGCGCCAGCTTGGTCGGATCGAACACCGCCTGTTTGATCCCCTCTCGCGTCAGCGCCGCCTTAAGCGCCGCGATATGTGTGTCGATGTCGGCATTGTCCGCCCGGAGCGAGGCATAGATGCTCTCGGTCGCCTCGGCCACGGTCAGTTCGCTCATTGGTGTCGTCCTTTGGTTGGTTGGGCGGCGCTTAGCACAGATTCGCGGTCCGCCGATACCGAGACCGTCAGTACAAAGCGCCCATCGTGAAATCGAACCGTCCTTATGGGGCTTCGTAGAGTTCCAGCGGCAATCCATCCGGGTCCCTGAAAAAGGTAAACCGTTGGTCTGTGTATGGATCGATCCGGATTGGCTCGACGGCAACGCCTGCGGCTTCCAGGCGGATAATCACGGGATCAAGATGAGCCACCGCGAATGCCAGATGTCTCAGGCCTGTAGCCTCTGGGTGGGACGGCCGCATCGCCGGTGCAGGGAAGGAGAACAATTCCATTTGGGCCGACCCGATCCGCAGATCCGCCTTCCATGACTGCCGCTCCTCCCGATAAACCTCCCGGATCAGATCGAGGCCGAGGAGTTCGACGTAGAACCGTCGCGACCGGTCGTAGTCGGTGCAGATGAGCGCGACGTGGTGAATGGCGTTCAGCATGCTGCTAACCCTGGTCAAGCTGGGAGATGAGGCCAAGGCGCTTCAAGGCCTGGATCGTCGCGCCCTCGCCACGGTGCTGATCAACCCCGAGCCCATTATCCATAACACCCGCGTTCCACCGCCAGCCGCCGCACCAGCGCCAGCACGGCATCGATGGTCGGGGTCGGCTTGTCCGTTAGCCTGCCAAGTTCCTGTACCGCGCTCACCAGCGCGTCGATCTCCATCGGCCGGCCACGCTCCAGGTCCTGCAGCATCGAGGTCTTGTGCTCGCCGACATCGCCGGCGCCCTTGATGCGCCGGTCGACCGCGATGGGAAAACGCACGCCGAGGCTTTCGCCGATCGCCTGCGCCTCCAGCATCATGGTGCGGGCGAGCGTGCGGGTGCCCTCGTCGGCAACGATCGCGGCAAGCGTGCTGCCGGTCAGCGCCGAGATCGGGTTGAAGGAGAGATTGCCCCACAGTTTTACCCAGATCTCGCTGCGGATGTCTTCGCGCACCGGCGCCTGCAAGCCGCCCTTGACCATCTCCTCGGCCAGAAGCGTGACCCGTTCGCTGCGCTCGCCCGAGGGTTCGCCGAGCGAGAAGCGTTTGCCCTCGACATGGCGGATGAGCCCCGGCGCATCTACCTCGACCGCGGGATAGACGACCGAGCCGATGACGCGGTCCGGTCCAATCCGCTGCCAGATCGCGCCGCCGGGATCGACCGCGTTCAGCCTGGTGCCTTCGAGTGGCCCGCCGACGCCGTGGAAATACCACCACGGCACGCCGTTCTGCATGGTGACGACTGATGTGTGGTCCCCAAGCAGCGGTGCGATCTGGTCGAGCGCCGGGGTGAGGGAATGGGCCTTCAGCGCCAGCACGACATAATCCTGCACGCCAAGTTCCTCGGCCTTGGCGGCGGCCCGGACGGGGACGGACGTCTCCTGGCCATCCTCGATCAGGCGCAGGCCATCTGCCTTGATCGCTTCCAGATGGGCGCCGCGCGCGACGATCGAGAGATCGGTGCGGCCGGCGGCGGCAAGCTTGGCAGCGAGATAGCCGCCGATCGCACCGGCGCCGAAGATGGTGATCTTCATCGTCAAAGCCCGAGTTTGGCGGCAAGGCCGATGCGCTGCAATTTGCCGGTCGCGCCCTTGGGGATCTCGTCCAGGATCAGGATCTTGCGCGGCACTTTGAAGTCGGCAAGCCGCGTCGCGGCATAGGTGCGGATGTCGCCCTCAGTGGCGCTGATGCCTTCGCGCAGCACAACCGCCGCCGCCACCTCCTCGCCAAGCTTGTCATGCGGCATGGCGAAGGTGACGACCTGCGCCACCGCCGGATGGTCCATCAGCACATCGTCGACCTCGAGTGGCGAGATCTTTTCGCCGCCGCGATTGATGATCTCCTTGAGCCGACCGGTGACCCTGAGATAGCCATCCCCGTCCAGCACGCCCTGGTCGCCGGTGTGGAACCAGCCATGCGCGAAAGCCGTGGCGTTGGCATCCGGGTTCTTTTCGTAGCCCGTCGTGACATTGGGCCCGCGGATGACGATCTCGCCGGTCTCGCCTGCATCGAGCAGCCGCCCGTCGGGCGCCATCACAGCCACCTCCGGCCCGGCGGAGGCACCAACGCTGCCGGGCTTGCGCTGGCCCGGCGGCAGCCGGTTCGAGGCCATCTGGTGAGCCGCCTCGGTCATCCCGTAGGATTCGATCACTGGGCAGCCGAAGGTCGCTTCCAGCTCGGTCATGACCTGCGCCGGCAGCGACGCCGAGGACGAGCGGATGAAGCGCAGGCGCGCCGCCGCCAGCGCCTCGGTGTTGCGTGCCGCGCGGGCCAGGATCGCCTGATGCATGGTCGGCACCGCCGTGTACCAGCTCGGCTGCGCCTCGCTCAGCCACTGGAAGAAGCGCAGCGCGTTGAAACCCGGCGTGCAGTAGATGCTGCCGCCGGCAGCCAGCGACGACAGCACGGCCGCGATCAGGCCGTGAATGTGGAACAGCGGCATGATATTGAGGCAACGGTCATCGGCCGTCAGGCCAAGGGTGCCGCCGATATGAGCTGCCGAGGCCGCGATGTTGGCATGGCTGAGCGGCACCAGTTTTGGACGCGATGTCGTGCCGGAGGTATGCAGCAGCAGCGCAATGTCGCTGTCTTGCGCCATGTCGGGCGGGGCCTTCGGTCCGATCGCCGCGCCCTCGATAGCAAAACTGCCGGCGGGTGTGCCGGGCTGCACGACAAGCCGCAGCACGCCGATGCCGAGGCGCTCGGCCACCGTCACCGCGGGGCCGGTCTCACCCTCCGCGACAAGGATCGCCTTGGCGCCGATGTCGGTCAGGTAGAAATCGAGCTCGTCGGCCCGGTAGGCGGGGTTGAGCGGCGCCGTCGAGGCGGCGGCCGCCACGGCGACGAAGGCGGTGGCCATCTCGGGCCCGTTCGGCAGCACGATCGCTACCCTGTCGCCGCGGCCGATGCCGCGCGCATGCAGCTGTTTTGCCGTGTCGGCGATCATGCTGCGCAATCCGCCATGGCTGAGCGTTGCCCTATCGAGCGCCAGAATGGCGGGGGCGTCGTCGGCGCCGGCGGCCAGACGGCGGGAGAGATCTGCGTGGGTTTCAGTTTGGGTCATGATCACCGGCTGGATTTCGAACGATTACTGGCGAGAGCCCTTCTGACGGGCTTGCCTCGATATGGGCGCCATTGGACAACGGATCGCCTCAATAGCCAAGCGCCAAACCATCCTTGCGCGGATCGGAAGCGCCGGTCAGCGTCCCCTTCTCCCAGTCGATCAGCACCACTTGCCCGCCGCCAAGCGGATGATGCGGTTCGGCGATGCGGTGGCCGCGCCGGCGCAGGCCCTCGGTTGCATCAGTGGGAACGCCACGCTCGGCTTCCACTGTGTCATCGTTGTAAAACACCCTCGGCGCATCCAGTGCCTGCTGCGGGTCCATGCCGAAATCGATCATGTTGGTGAGCAGGTGGACATGGCCAAACGGCTGGTAACCGCCGCCCATGACGCCGAACGGCATCACCACGCGGCCGTTCTTCGTCGCCATGCCCGGCATGATCGTGTGCATCGGCCGCTTGCCCGGCGCGATCGCGTTCGGATGCGCCGGGTCGAGGCGGAAGCTCGAACCACGGTTCTGCAGCACGATACCGGTCTTCGGGCCGACGACGCCACTGCCGAACGAATAATAGGTCGAGTTGATGAAGGAGACCGCGTTACGGTCGCGGTCGACGATGGAGATATAGACCGTGTCGCTGCCGGGCAGCTCGACGCGCGGCAGATGCGTCATGGCGCGGTCGCGGTCGATCTCGGCGCGTAGCCGGTCGGCATAGGCGCCGGACAGGAGCTGCTTCAGGGGCACCGGGACATGGTCCTGGTCGCCGACATAGCGGTCGCGGTCGCGGTAAGCCAGGCGCCCGGCCTCGATCTCCAGATGCAGGCGTTCGGCGCCGTTGGGGTCGAGCCCGCCAAGCTCGAAGCCCGACAGCAAATTGAGCATCAAAAGCGCCGTCAGCCCCTGATTGTTCGGCGGCATCTGGTGGATCTCATGGCCGCCATAGGAGGTGCTGACCGGCGCCACATAGTCGCCTCTGGTCGCGGCAAAATCCTCGGCCGTATGAAGTCCGCCCAATTCGTTGAGCCGGCTCACCATATCGTCGGCGACCGCGCCTTCGTAGAAACCGGACCGGCCGTGTTTGGCGATGATGCGCAAGGTCGCCGCCAGTTCCGGCTGCCGATGGACGTCACCCGCCTTCGGCGCCCTGCCGCCGGGCAGGAAGATGCGCGCGGCATGCTCGTCGGCCGACAGGTCGGTCTCCGGCTCGGCCCAGTCGAAGGCGACGCGGTCGTGCACGACATAGCCGTTCTCGGCATAGTGAATGGCCGGCGCCAGCGCCTCGGCAAGGCCCTTGCGGCCATGGTCTTCGAGCAGGCGGCTCCAGGCGTCGACGGCGCCCGGTACGGTGACCGCATGCGGACCCTGCAGCGGGATGCGGTCGAAGCCTTTTTCGAGATACCAGCCGACCGTCGCCCTGGCCGGCGCCCGGCCGGAGCCATTGAAGGCCAGCACATTGCCTTGTCCTCCGGGAGAATAAAGCACGAAGCAGTCGCCACCGATGCCCGTCGATTGCGGCTCGACCACACCCTGCACGGCGGCGGCGCAGACCGCGGCGTCCATGGCATTGCCGCCGGAGCGCAGCATGTCGATGGCCGCAAGCGTTGCAAGCGGATGCGAGGTCGCGGCAACCGCCTCGGTGGCACGAACCGGCGAGCGGCCGGGAAACTGGAAATCACGCATTCTGTCTGGATATCCCCTAGTCACTTCTGCAAATTGGTCACTTCTGCGAATTGATCTGGTGAAATCAATGCCGCCGGCCGAAGATCTGCGCAACCGACAACAGCACGACCGACAGAACGATCAGGCAGGTCGAGATGGCGGCGATCGTCGGGTCGATCTGGTCGCGCAGCGCATTGAACATGCGGCGCGTCAATGTCGTCGTCTCGCCGCCCGATATGAACAGCGAAACCACCACTTCGTCGAAGGAGGTGATGAAGGCAAACAGCGCGCCCGAGACAATCGAGAAGCGGATCTGCGGCATCGTCACCTGCCAGAAGGCGGCGACGCGGCCGGCGCCAAGGCTGCGCGCCACGCGCTCCTGGTTCATGTCGTAGGAGCGCAATCCCGACAGCACGGTCAGCACCACCAACGGCAGCGCCTGCACCGTATGCGCGATGACCAGGCCGGTCAGCGTGTTGTTGAGGCCGATGCGCGCATAGAGAAAGAAGGTGCCGATGCCGATCAGGATCACAGGGACGATGAGCGACGCCGTCAGCAGCGCGTTGATGGTGCCGTTGAAGCGCAGCGTGCCCCGGTTGATGGCATAGGCGGCCGCGGTGCCGAGCGGCGTCGCCACCAGCACGGTCATGACAGCCACCTTGACCGAGACGATCGTGGCATCGCGCCACTCCAGCGACCCGAAATAGGCCTGGTACCAGCGCAGCGACCATTGCTGCGGCGGGAATTGCAGCAGCGTCGAATCGGAAAACGACATGATGACGATGATGATCGACGGTGCGATCAGGAACAGCAGCACGAGGCCGCCGAAGCAATAGAGCCATAGGCGTTGCCGGTGCGAGATAGGCAGGCCGAGATCCCTACTCATCTCGAACTCCACACGCCGGTGGCACGCGCGCCGAGCAGCCACTGGAACAGGCCGAGAAGCGCCAGCGTCACCACCAGCAGCACCACGCCCAGTGCTGCACCCGCGCCCCAGTTTGAATAGAGGCTGGTGGTCTGTTCCATGCGCATCGCCCACATGATGACCTTGCCGCCGCCCATCAAAGCCGGCGTGACGAAGAAGCCCAGGCAGAGCACGAAGACGATGACCACGCCCGAGGCGAGGCCTGGCAGCGACAGCGGAAAGAAGATCTGCCGGAAGGTGGCAGTCGGGCCGGCGCCGAGATTCATGCCGGCGCGCAGGCAGTCGGTGTCGATGGTCTTCATCGAAGCGTAGAGCGGCAGCACCAGGAACGGCAGCAAGATATGCGTCATGCCGATGACGACGCCGGAAAAATTGTTGGCGAGCGATAGCGGCTGGCTGATGATTCCGAGATCGATCAGCCAGCTGTTGATCAGTCCCTTGCGCTGCAGGATCACCAGCCAGGCATAGGTGCGCACCAGAACCGATGTCCAGAACGGCAGGATGACGAAGATCAGGCAGATCGACGCCGCCCGCCGCGACAGTTGCGACAGCATGTAGGCCAAGGGATAGCCGAGCAGCACGCAGGCGCCGGTGACGATGAAGGCGACCTTGAAGGTGGTGATGAAGGTCTTGATGTAGGAGGCCTGCTCGAAGAATCGCGCATAATTGGCGGCGCTGAAGCCGCCCGCTTCGTCGAACAGCGACAGCCAGAACAGCCAGCCGATCGGCACGATGATGATGGCGAAGACCAGAAGCAGGCTTGGCGACAACAGCGCCAGCAGCCGTAGTGATTCACGCCGGGCGTCGGCGTGAAGTCCCTGCGTGTTGAGCTCCCGGCCTGCGGCGCTGCCGATCTCTTCCATGAGGGCGGGCTGCGCGCTCATCAGTCTGCCGCCACCAGGATCGTGTCCTGCGCATCGAGACCGAATGAGACTGGCTGGCCGGGCGCCGGCATTTTGGCCAGCACATCGCTGCGGCAATAGTCGCGCAAAGTCAGCTGGCGGCCGTCGCGCAACGCCGCGTAGCAGACGAAGCTGTCGCCCTGATAGATGATGTCGCTGACTTTCGCCTCGAGCACGTTGACGCCGCTTGTCGGTTCGGCGTCTGCCAGGAGCCGCAGCTTTTCCGGCCGCACCACCATCAGGTGCTGGCCTGCCGCCGGCACTGGTGCCGCGGTATGGATTCTCCGGTCCTCGTACCAGACGGAGCCGTTGCGGCACTCGACCGGAATGAAATTCGATTCGCCGATGAAGCCGGCCACAAATCGCGTTTGCGGCCTGGCGTAGAGGGTTTCAGGCTTGTCGAGCTGTTCGATGCGCCCGGCGTTCATGACCGCGATGCGGTCGGACATGGTGATGGCTTCGCGCTGGTCGTGCGTGACATAGACGGTGGTCATGCCGAGCCGGCGATGCAGGGCGCGCAGCTCGATCTGCATGTGCTCGCGCAGGCCCTTGTCGAGCGCCGACAAGGGTTCGTCCATCAGCACGATGCGCGGCTCGAAGACGATGGCGCGCGCCAGCGCCACACGCTGTCGCTGGCCGCCGGAGAGCTGGTCGACCCGGCGCTCGCCCAGGCCCTGCAATTTCACCAGATCGAGCGCCTTCTCGACACGTTCGGCCGTCTCGGCCGCGGCGACGCCGCGCTGCTTCAGCGGAAAGGCGATGTTGTGGAAGACGTTCATGTGCGGAAACAGCGCGTAGTTCTGGAACACCATGCCGATGTTGCGCTTGTGCGGCGGCGTGGTGATGATCTCGTCGCCGCCGACCCTGATCGAGCCGGCATTGGCCCGCACGAAACCGGCCAGGATCATCAGCAGCGTCGTCTTGCCGGAACCGGAAGGGCCGAGCAGCGTCAGGAATTCGCCGGCCTCGACATCGAGGTTAAGGTCGCGCAGCACAGGCACGCTGCCAAATCGTTTCTCGATCCCGCGCATGCCGATGGGCAACGCGGATGGCGCAATGGACAAGATTTTTCGCTCCTTAGCCGCAGAGAACAGGTGGCGAGGCAGTGGCTGGTTACGCTGCCCGCCGTAAGCTTGTGTCCGCAGCCTATTGCTGGATCAGATTGTTGAACTTCTCCGTCGCCTCGATCAGATTGTCGCGCCAGAATTCTGCATCCTGCAACACCTGCTTCTTGACGTTTTCGGGCGCCGAATTGATGTCCTTGATCCTGTCCTGCGGGATCTTGCCGGTCTCGAAAGCCTTCTCGTTTACCGGGCCATTGTCGACGTAGAGCGGCAGATTGGCCTGCAGCTGCGGGCTGACGAACATCGCAAGCGCCTTCATCGCGGCTTCCTTGTTCTTGGCACCCTTGGGGATGACCATGCAGTCGGCGGTCAGCACGCCCTGATCGAAGGAGAAGCTGACCGGCGCGCCTTCCTTCTTCAAGGTGCCGGCGCGGCCGTTCCAGATGCTCGCCATGTCGACTTCGCCGTCTTTCACCAGTTGCATGGCCTGCGCGCCGGAGGTCCACCAGGCGTCGACATGGCCACGGATCTTGTCGACCGATTTCAGCGCGCCGTCGACATCCACGGGATAGACCTTGTCGATCGGCAGGCCCGAGGCGAGAGCCGCGACGCTCAGCGTTTCGGTCGCCTGGCTGCCGCTCAACGCGCGCCGTCCCGGAAACTTTTCCACGTTCCAGAAGTCGGCCCAGGTCTTGGGGCCTTTGTCGCCGAACACATCAGTCCGGTAGATCAGCACGACGGAGGTGTAGGAAATGCCGACCCAGTCATCGTGGACAAGCTTCGGGTTGATGCCGGTCTTATCGATGATGCCGTAGTCGAGCTTTTCGAACAGCCCTTCCTTCGAACCGCGCGCGCATTCGTCGGCGCCAAGTTCGGTGATGTCCCATTTCACTGCATTGCCGGTCACCTGCAGCCGGACGTCGTCGAGGCCGTTGGTGGTGTCCTCCTTGATGGTGATGCCGAGCGCGTCGGCTGTCGGCTTGAAGAACGCCTTGGTCTGCGCTTCCTGGTAGGTGCCGCCCCACGAGGCGACAGTGATGGTATCGCCCGCCACGGCGGGGGCCGCGACCGCTGCCACGAGGGCGGCCACCGCGACAACGCTGATGCTTCTGGTCCTGTTCATTTTCGGCTCTCCACCGGTGTTCCCATTGTTTTTGATTTCGCATGCTATTTTGTATACAATTTAAAGTGTAGCTTCGGGATCAGCGATGTCAACACCGATCGGCGCGCCTGGGGTCGTCGACCCGGGCTGGGAGATGGGGCGCCGGAGCGTGGCAAACCGCGCCGACTTTGAATACAGCTATGCGTGAGAACGTATGCCGGCAGAAAGACCGGAGAACTGGAAACGGAACTTGGCCAAGGAAACCAAAAACACGCTGCGCGACTCGGTCTATTCCGCGCTCAAGGCGATGATCGTGACCGGCCAGATCCCGCCGGGATCGCGCGTCACCGAGAACGACATCGCCGCAAAACTCAATGTCAGCCGCACGCCGGTGCGCGAGGCCTTCAACCGCCTCGAGCGCGACGGCCTGGTCACCGGCCGGCCGCGCCAGGGCTATGTCGTCACCGAGTTCGACATCAACATGTTCCGCGAGGCCTTCGAGATCCGCGAACTGCTCGACGGCCACGCGACGGAACTGGCCGCCGCTGCTGCGACGGAACAGGACAAGGCGCGGCTGCGTGTCATGCTGGCCGAATGCGAGCGGCTGGCCGCCATTCCGGAGCGCACCACGCGCGAAAAATTCCAGGAGCTCGAAGTCGGCATCGACCTGCACCGCGTCATCGCCGAAATCAGCGGCAATGCGATGCTGCATGGCATGCTGTGCGGCATCCTCGACAAGTGCCAGCACTATGTCTGGACCGAACTGTTGTGGCTCGACGAATGGAAGATCGCCCGCGACGAGCATGCCGAGATCGTCGAGGCGATCTGCGCCGGCGATGCCGCCCGAGCCGGCACGCTGGCCCGCGCCCACGTAAGGGGCTCGCGCGACAATGTGCTGCGCCTGCTGCAGGCGAAATCGGACTACCAGAGTTTTCTGGCCAAGGCGTCCTGAGCGGCGCTGGTGGCGGCGTCAGATGGTCCATATGGATATTGCTATCGACAGCACTACTATATGTCTCACGAACTGCGACGAGGACGGTCCAGTGCTTCCCTCGACAGGGCTCGATCGGTTGAGCGCATTTTCGGATGGCGTGTTCGCCGTCCTCATCACGGTGCTGGTCCTCGACTTGCGCCCGCCGGAGTTGCCGACGTTCAAGGCGCTTCTGGAGCTCTGGCCGACATGGCTGAGCTACAGCGTCAGCTATCTCTTCATCGCCATCGTCTGGGCGAACCATCATCATCTGTTACGCCACGCCAGGGAGGCGACAGCCAGCCTGATGTGGTACAATTTCGCACATCTGTTCTCGGTTTCGCTGCTGCCGCTGGCGACCGCGTGGATGGCGGTCAGCGAGCTGGCGCCGCAGCCGGTCGCCTTCTATGCCGCCGTCTTCTTCCTGGTGAACCTGACCTACATTCTTCTGATCCGCGAACTCATCGACCCGATGCCGGAGAACGCGGTTCCGCTCGCGGTGCGCAAGCGCATGCGCATCCGGTCGCTCGCGACGCTCTGTCTATTCGCGCTGGCGGGGCTGGTCGCCCTGAAATATCCAGTCGCGGGCTTGGCGATCTGTTGCTGCTGCTTGGCCGTCTATCTCAGGCCGGAAGCGCCGGGGGCAGGCAAAAGCTCGGGCAAAGGCTGAATTCTCGCACCCGACGCGTTAAACGGCTTCAGCCCTTGCGCTCCTGAAGGCTGTTGCCGCCATCGACCACCAGCAGGGCGCCGTTGACATAGCTGGCGCCTTCCGAGGCCAGGAACACGACCGCGGCGGCCACCTCATCCGGTCGCCCGGCCCGCGCCGGCGGCGTATTCAGGGCGGCTTGCCGCTCCATCTCGCTCGACGACCCTGTTTCGATCCAGCCGGGAGCCACGGCATTGACGGTCACGCCGCTTTTCGCCACTTCGAGCGCCAGCGTGCGTGTCAGGCCGACCATGCCGGCCTTGGCGGCGGAATAGGCTGATGTGCCTTCGAAAGACACCAGCGGCCCGGTGACCGACGCCACATTGACGATGCGCCCGTAGCCCGCTTCGACCATCGCCGGCAGAAACGCCTTCGTGACGAGGAATGCCGTCTTCAGGCTGACGTCGATCCCCTGATCCCAGTCGGCCTCGGTCATGGCGAGAAACGCCTTGTCGACCGATGGCGATGCCAGCGAGCCCATGCCGGCATTGTTGACCAGTATATCGACCGCGCCGACATCGGCCCGCAGCCGCGTGACATCGGCAGCGATGGTGAGATCGGCGATTGCGGCCCTGGCATCGATGCCTTCTGCACGGAGCTCAACGGCGCGATCGAGCACACGTGCACTGGCACCGGTGAGAAAAACGGCATGGCCGGCTTGGCCGAGCTGCCGGGCAATGGCAAAGCCGATGCCGTCGGCCGCTCCGGCCCCGGTGATAAGTGCTCGCTTGGTGGTAGTGATGGATGTCAATTCAGGCTCCGTTGGTTCCGCCTGCCGTGCGCGGTCGAACGCCAGCGGTCACAATCGTCGAACCATATAATCCATGGGGTACATAGCGCGCCTATTTTTCCTGTTAAATCGCATGCAGCGCGTCGACGGTATGGAAACCCGAAACACGTTCCATCATGGAAATTCAGTCCGACCAGCTCGCGGCTGTGAAAAAGAAGTAGGGGGAAATAGTCCTAGGTTGTGACAGGCTTCGGCAAGGTGAGCCAAGGTGGACGCTTGAGGTGGACCCGACTGCCGCCGACACTTATCTTGCGATCATACCGGGCTGAGAACTCGGAAATGAGCATGAGCGCCGCGAAGTAGGCTTCCGTCGCATAGCGGATTGTCCATTTCGTACCCAGACCGTACCGTCCTTCCATCATCTCGCGTGAATTGGGGAGCTTCTTTAGGAGGCCGCGGTTGATGCCGGAACAATGCGGAAGCGCGTCGTCGTAAAGGTAAAAAAGGTCGTGGGTTTCACGATACTTTCTGCCTGTCTTTTGAAGAATGAATGCCTTTATCGTCCGTTCGATTGCCATCTGCATCGACCACATTGCAGCGCCCCTTGCGGTATCACTATCAGTAAGCAGACCTATTGCCGCGTTTTGAAGATCAGAAAGAACCCCATCAATCAATTCCGTGATTTCATGATCCGGCGCGGTCACTCCCATCGTGTTCATTCTGATCCTGCGCAAGGCGGTGGCCACCGCCGTCGTCCTCGTTTTCAGTTTTCGGCTTTCCGTCAGGTCTATCTTCGCGAGGTTGGGCGGGTTTACGAGCCAGTCGGTGGGCGTCTCGCCCTGTTCAATGCCAAGGGGGAAATGAAGCCAAACGGTTTCACCAGGTGTCCCCGGCGTGGTGCGTGTTAGTGGAACGCGGATTTCAATCGGGACATGCCGAACAAGCACTACGCCCGACGCAAAACCCTCCCCGCTACTCTGATCAAAAGCACTTCCGTAGGTATCGCGATACCATGTCTCAATATGGTGGAAGATCACCGCAAACCATGGTTTCCCTGCAAAATCCTCCTTCGTGTCGCCCCGAATGTCCAGAATGCTTTCTAGAACGAACTTGATTGAAGCCCTAAGCGGACGTTGCCAAAGTGGGAGCTCCTCCACCTGAAGCTCCAAGTCGATTAGCTGCATATGCTCGGCAATAGCTTCTTCAAGCGTCACTTAGGACCTCCGGTCGTGCGGAACAATTATATGATGGAGAAGGAAGTAACGGACAGGTCGACGCTTTTCCCATAGATGTTCGAAAATTGCGGATTGTTGCCCCGTCGCCGCGTTCCCATGTTCCGGCACTCAAACCGGAGACAATGAAATGCCGAAGTCAACAATCAGTGCCGCCCTTTTACAAGAGCACCTTCACGGTGGCGGGTCGGTCTATGAAGAGGGGCAGAAAGCCTGTCGACGCCACGTCCCGCTGCGCAAATGCCCCTATACGGATAGCGGTCGCCGTGAAAGGTGGATGAAGGGCTGGCACGATGAACAGGCTGAGTTCATGACCAGCTAGGTCGTCCGCATGAGATCTATGAGGTCTGCCGAACTTGAACTGAAGCGCAAGGAGTATTTCAGTCCTCCCGGTTCGCCCATGCGATCATTTCGTCCGTCACTTGAACCGGTCGGGACTGATAGAGCTTTGAGATTGTTACGAACCGATCAAGGACCTTTTGGTCAACATCCGCGTCCACGTCAAAATCTCGTTTGAGCCGTTCTTTGGTTTCCCGCCAGACCTTCAAGGCGTAACCTGCCAAATCCTCCTTGATCGAAATCTTGAAGGGGTCTTTGATGTCTTCAGGTATCTCGCGAAACTGCGCCCAGCGCCGATTGTAGCCTTCATTGTCACGGACGGGACTTCCAAACTCCTGCTCGATCCTTTGCCTTGCAGCCTCTTTTCCTTTATTCGTAGCGGCTCTTAGTTTCCTGATTTCGGGCATCGTCATGTCGAAAAGGAAAGTGTCATCCATTTCCTTTTTGATGTCCGAAAAATCGACCTTCTGTCCAAGGGTGTTGTGCTGCGTGACAAGATCATCATAGAGCTTCCAATGATCATTCCACTTTCCTGCAACCCCGATACGCCCCGCCTTCACCTTTCCAAGTATAACTTCCCGCGTGTAGATCGAAACGATATCGCGCAAGCGTTCAATGAGGTCAGCGGCTTCTTTCTGCTTGTCCTCCCAAAGCTCCGCTTCAAAGCCCAGCCCTTTGAAGCGTTTGAAGCGCGAAACGTTGGCGTAGAGAAAGCTGAGAAAGCCAAGGCCAAAGACTGCGGCGGCTTCTGTCACTTTTTCCTGATAGATCAATGTCAGGCTCGCGCCGAGCAGGGCCAAGCCGACGATCACAAACAAGACCCGTTCCCAATTCGTAACGAACCACTTCCCAAAGGGTTTAAGCATTGCCTTGATTGATCCCCGCGCCTTCTTGCATAGATGGCGGGAAGATCGGCAATGCGCAACTGCTACCCGTTCCGTGAGGCTGCCCGAGAATGGCTTCCTCACGGTTTGTCACCCTCGATGAGAGTAGGACAGCCAGTGAACCGCATATGAAATTAGTGGGAGTATCCGTGGGGCTTTGAGCCCCATTCCGGGATTTTTACGGCTTTTTGTTCCCCTCTAGGCTGTTGAAGGCAACATAGAAAAGGTCGGAAATCCCAACGGTCTCATATAATTGTTTGGCGCGCCCGAAGAGATTCGAACTCCTGACCCCCAGATTCGTAGTCTGGTGCTCTATCCAGCTGAGCTACGGGCGCGCAACAGGCCATGCTTTCCATGACCCCGCAATCCGATCGTAAACGACCGGTCGCGACGAGACGTGTTCCCTAGCGACTGAATTTCGGAAAAGCAAGCCGATCCGGCAAAAGTTTTGTCACAAGTGCCTTGGTTGGTGATGAAGGCTGGGATTCCGGCAGATGGCAACGGTCCGAAGTTGAGCCGGTTCCTGCTCATTGGAAGAAGCATCGGGCCAGAGGACAAGAGGGCCGGGCGACCCGGCGCTCTAAACCGTCACGCCGGGCGGCGCAGGCCGTTGCGGGCCTGGTCGAGCCGGACCGGCTGGTCGGGGATGGTGACGGCGAATGTGGTGCGCCCGCCAATGCTCTCGACCAGCTCGACCGTGCCGCCGTGCGCGCGGATCAGTTCGTGCGCGATCGCCAGGCCAAGGCCGGTGCCGCCGCTGCGCGCCGAGCCGCGAAAGGCCGCGAACAGGTTTTCGCGCGCCTTGGGCGGCAGGCCGGGGCCGGTGTCGCTGACGGCGATGCGGCTGACGCTGCCCAGGCGCACGGCCGACACCGCCAGGCGGCGCACCAGGGCGCTTTCACTGTCGGCCGCCATCGCCTGCACGGAATTCCGGCACAGATTGGTCAGCACCCTGAACAACTGGTCGGAATCGGCATCGACCTCGAAGGCCGGCTCGACCGAATTGACGAACTCGATGCCTTGCTCGATGTCCAGCAGGCCGTGCACGTCCTCGACCAGTTGCCGCAGCCTCAGGCGTCGGCGCGCCGGCGGCGGCTCCTGCGTGCGGCCGTAGTGAAGCACGCCTTCGGAATAAGACACGGCGCGGTCGAGCGCGCGCAGCAGTTTCGGCGCGAAGGCCTGCACCGTCGGATCCTTGACCTGACGCAAGCGGTCCGACATCAGCTGCGCGGAAGCCAGGATGTTGCGCATGTCATGGTTGATCTTGGAAACCGCCAGGCCGAGATCGGCAAGATGCTTCTGCTCGGAGAGCATTTTTTGCAGCCGTTCCTGCATCTGCGACAGCTCGCGCTCGGCAACGCCGATCTCGTCGGCGCGGGCAGCCGGATGGATGATCCGCCCGGGATCGTCAGGGGCTTCGGAGAAAGATAGCATCGAGCGCGTCATCGTCCGGATCGGTCCGATCATGATCAGGTCGATGGCGGCGTAGACCAGCATGGCGGTGAACAGCGAGATCAGCAGCGAGACGAAGGCGACGTTGCGCGAATAGCGCAGCATCGCGTTGCGCAGGCTGTTGTCGGGCATGATCAGCTCGAACTCCTTGTCCGAGTCGCCGACCGGACCGAAGACGCGCAGCATACGGTCGCCGCCGAAAAACAACGTGTCGAGCGCACCGGTCATGCCCTTGATCATGCCGATCGAGGCGATATCGATGTGTTCGTCGACCTTCGGCGGCATTTCGGCCACCACCAGCAGCCGCGAGACGCCTCCGTCGCGCACCGCGATCGCCTTGGCGCCGATCGCCATCAGCACGTCGTTCTGCGCCGTGCGCGACAGCGAGGTGGGTTCACCCTGCACCAGCACGATCGACACCGCCGCCGCCGTGCTCAGCCGCTCCTTCAGCCAGTTCAGCCGGTAGCTCGCGATCCAGGGCAGGAAGATCAGCACTTCGGCCAGCAGCACGAAGACGATGGTCAGCAGCAGCAGCTTGGTCGACAGGCCGCGCGACAGCGGCACCGTGCGCACGCTGGCCGGCGCCTCGGTGGACCCCGCCGTGCCGATCCCTTCCTGTGCCTGTATGGTTTCGCTCATGCGGCTAATGTCTTCACGATCACTTGATCAACGCAGATTAGGCGATTACGGCTTTTTTGCCAATTTCATCCTTGGTCGCAAACATAAACCGGCCTGAATGGCGAAGCTTTCGGCCCGACGACTCCGGATTGACTTCCAAAAGCCTTCTTTCTATAAGCCCGCACACGCTCGGGCCATTCGTCCCGGCGCGGTTTCGATCGCGCCAAAGCCGGCCCGGCAAAGCTCCTGTTACACAGTGACAGAATCAAGAAGGGCCGCACCCCGCGGTATTAAAACAAATGAAGCGTACCTACCAACCGTCCAAACTCGTCCGCAAACGTCGGCACGGCTTTCGTGCCCGCATGGCCACCAAGGGTGGTCGCGGCGTCGTCGCAGCTCGCCGCAACCGCGGTCGCAAGCGGCTCAGCGCCTGAACGGAAGACGAGATCGTTGCCCGCATCCGGCAAGCCAGTGGGACCAAATCCCAAGCGGCTTCTGAAGCGCGCGGAATTCCTGGCTGTCCGTCGTGGTGAAAAACGACGCGGGCGGCTTTTTCTCGTCGAAGTTCTCGACCGCGGCGACGGCCTGTCGCCGCGCGTCGGCTACACCGTCACCAAGAAGGTCGGCAATGCGGTTGTCCGCAACCGCGTCCGGCGGCGGCTGCGAGAAGCCGTCCGTACGCACGCCGCAAGTGACATGGCGCCTGGCAATGACTATGTCATCGTCGGGCGCGAAGACGTGCTTACCACTCCGTTCGGCCAGTTGAAGGCCGAACTCTCCCGCCGACTGCGCGGAACACGATAGGCCAAGGGCTTTCGATGGAAAACAACCGGAACTTCTTCATCACCATCGCGCTGTCGGTGCTGATCCTGGCGGTATGGCAATATTTTTATGTGTTGCCGCGCAGCGAAGCGCAGCGCGAGGCCGCCCGCGTCGAACAGCAGCGCGTCGAGGAGCAGAAGAAGGCCGCCGGCACCAATCCCGGTACCGACACCGGAACGCCCGCCGCCCCTGGCGCCATTCCCAACGCACCCGGCACCGATGCCGTGACGCCGGCCGGCCGCGAACAGGCGCTCGCCACGACGACCCGCGCGAAGATCGACACGCCGAGCCTTGAGGGTTCGATCAACCTGACCGGTGCCCGTCTCGACGACCTCAAGCTCAAGCACTACACCGAGACGGTCGACAAGAACTCGCCCGAGATCAGCCTGCTCAACCCGGCGGCACTGCCCAATGGCTACTATGCCGAGATCGGCTTCGTCGGCAACGACAAGACCGGCGCGGTGCCCGGTCCCGAAACAGTGTGGGCTATCGACGGCAATGCGACACTGACGCCGACGACCCCGGTCACGCTGACCTATTCGAACGACAAGGGCCTGACCTTCAAGCGCACCTTTTCCGTCGACACCAACTACATGTTCACGGTGTCCGACACGGTGCAGAATGCCGGCACGGCCGCCGTCTCGCTGTCCAATTACGGCCGCGTCACCCGCTTCGACAAGCCGCTCGTTGCCAGCACCTATGTGCTGCATGAGGGCCTGATCGGCTTCACCGGCACGGAAGGCCTGCAGGAACACAAATACGCGTCCATCGAGAAGGACAAGCAGTTCACGCCGGGCAAGTCGACCGACGGCTGGCTCGGCATCACCGACAAATACTGGGCGGTGACGCTGGTGCCGACCGAGAAGCAGCCGTTCCAGCCGCGCTATGCCTATTTCGAGGACGGCCGCCATCGCTACCAGTCCGACTTCCTCACCGACCCGATCACCGTCGATGCCGGCCAGTCGGCGACGGTGGAGAGCGAGATCTTCGCGGGCGCCAAGGAAGTCGGCAAGATCAACGCCTATGCGGAAGACCGTCATATCAAGCGGTTCGACCTTTTGATCGACTGGGGCTGGTTCCACTTCATCACCAAGCCGATGTTCTGGCTGATCGACACGCTCTACAAATTCTTCGGCAATTTCGGCCTGGCCATTCTCGCCACCACCGTCATCGTCAAGGCCATCTTCTATCCGCTCGCCAACAAGTCGTACGCGTCGATGGCGAACATGAAGAAGGTGCAGCCGAAAATGCTCGAGATCCGCGAGAAATACGCGGACGACAAGATGAAGCAGCAGCAGGCGATGATGGAGCTGTACAAGACCGAGAAGATCAACCCGCTTGCCGGCTGCTGGCCGGTGGCACTGCAGATCCCGGTCTTCTTCTCGCTTTACAAGGTGCTCTACATCACCATCGAAATGCGGCACGCGCCGTTCTTCGGCTGGATCCAGGATCTGGCCGCGCCCGATCCGACGTCGCTGTTCAACCTGTTCGGCCTGATCCCGGTCACCCTGCCGCACATGCTGATGATCGGCGTCTGGCCGCTGATCATGGGCGTCACCATGTTCCTGCAGATGCGCATGAACCCGACGCCGCCGGATCCGACGCAGGCTGCGATCTTCACCTGGATGCCTGTCATCTTCACCTTCATGATGGCGGGTTTCCCGGCCGGCCTGGTCATCTACTGGGCCTGGAACAACACGCTGTCGATCCTCCAGCAGGGCATCATCATGAAGCGCCAGGGTGCCAAGATCGAGCTGTGGGACAATCTGGTCGCGCTGTTCCGAAAGAAACCATCACCGGCCGAATAGAAGGCGCAGCGCTTTCTCCAGCCTTCAAAGCCCCGCCTCGCGCGGGGCTTTTCGTTTAAGCAGCTCCGGCATCACGTTCCCGTGATCGGCGAAACTTGCGCCCCCTCGGCGGCGTGACTGCCTGTGCGTTTCCAAAGGCTATCAATTCCGATCAGCCCTCACACGGAGGAAGACCACATGCGCTTGCCGTCATTCAGGATCATCGCCCTTTCCGCACTCGTCGCCGGCGTGGCGATTGCCGCGCCCGCCTATGCCAAGAACCCGAATGTCGGCGGCGCGCCGATGTACACAACCAAGAACATCGTCGAGAACGCCGTCAATTCGAAGGACCACACGACGCTGGTCGCCGCGGTCAAGGCCGCCGGCCTGGTCGACACGCTGCAGGGCGCTGGCCCGTTCACAGTCTTTGCCCCGACCAACGCGGCGTTTGCGAAACTGCCCAAGGGCACCGTCGACACGCTGCTGAAGCCGGAGAACAAGGGCAAGCTCACCAAGGTGCTGACCGCGCATGTCGTGGCCGGCAAGATTTCGGGCGCCGAGATGATGAAGAAGGCCAAGGCGATGGGCGGCAAATACGAGATGAAGACCGTCTCCGGTGACACGCTGACCGCCGAAGTCAAGAAGGGCAAGCTCTACATCATGGATGAGTCAGGCGGCGAGGCGCGAGTGACGATCGCCGACGTCAACCAGTCGAACGGCGTCATCCATGTCGTCAACAAGGTGCTGTTGCCGAAGTAACGAACGGCTTCCGGCAAAGGGGATCAAGGCAGGTCCGTTGGGGCTTTCTCGGGCCTGCCATCCCCGCCTCATGACGAGGTGCCATGTTTCTTGGGAAGTCGTATCGGCATTGGCCGGGGTCCTGTCCCTCACAGGACCCCGGTTTCTTTTTGGCTGTTGCCTGTGCAGCCGGATAAGTTTCGAGCGTCGTCACTCCATCACGGCGCTGTGGTCGATCTTGGCCGGAGTCGCCGGCTTGCGCAGCAACAGAACCAGCGGAATGGCGGCAAGCGACAGGATCATCATCAGCTTGAAGTCGTTCATATAGCTGATGATCGTGGCCTGCAGCGTGACCACGCCGTCGAGCGCGGCGCGGCCCGCGGCGCTGTAGGGATCCATTGCCTGGAAGATCGCCGGATTGCTGAACGCCTGGTTGTAGGGTGTCACATAGGTGGCGATGTTGGCGTGGTTGATCTGCACGTTCTGCGTCAACAGCGCGGTGACCACCGAGATGCCGACGCTGGAGCCGATGTTTCGTGACAGATTGTAAAGGCCTGTGCCTTCCGCGCGCCGCTCCGGCGCCAGCGTGGCGAAGGTGATGGTGGTCAGCGGCACGAACAGGAAACCCAGGCCCGCGCCCTGGATGAAGCCGGTGCTGATGATCGTCCATTGCGAGACGTCAGGCGTCCAGCCGGTCATGTCGTACATCGCCCAGGCGGTGACCAGCAGGCCGGTTAGAAGCAGCCAGCGTGTGTCCACCTTGCCGATCAGCCTGCCGACCAGGAACATGCAAGCCATGGTGCCGAGACCGCGCGGCCCCATGACGATGCCGGCCGTCACCACCGGATAGCCCATCAGCGTCTGCAGATAGGGCGTCATCAGGGCAAGCGAGGCCAGATAGGTGATGCCGATGATGAAGATGAAGATCATGCCGACGGCGAAATTCCTGTCGAGGAACAGCCGCGGGTTCACGAAGGTGTTTTTGGCGGTGAAGGTGTGGACGAGGAAGACGTAGAAGGCCGACGCGCAGATCAGCGCCTCGACGATGATCTCGGACGACGAGAACCAGTTGAGCTGCTCGCCGCGATCGAGGAACATCTGCAGCGACGCGATGGTGACGCTGAGCATGCCGAAGCCCAGCCAGTCCAGCCTGGCCTTGAGGTCCGTCTTGGTTTCCTGGACGAACATCGAGACGCCGGCGAAAGCCAGGGCCCCGATCGGAACATTGATGTAGAACACCCAGCGCCAGCTGACATTCTCGGTCAGCCAGCCGCCGATGACCGGCCCGAGCACCGGCCCGACCATCACCGAAACGCCGAACAGCGCCATCGCCGAGCCGCGCTCCTCGACGCTGTAGATGTCGAGCAGGATGCTCTGCGCCAGCGGCACCAGGGCTGCGCCGAACAGGCCTTGCAGCAGGCGGAAGCCGACGATCTGCGGCAGCGACTGCGCGAAGCCGCACAGCACCGACGCGACGACGAAGCCGGTGATCGAGATCAGCAGGATGCGCTTGCGGCCGAAGCGATTGGCAAGATAGCCCGAAGGCGGCGTCATGACGGCTGCCGCGACGATGTAGGACGTCAGCACCCAGTTTATCTGGTCGGCGCTGGCCGAAACGCTGCCCTGGATATAGGGCAGCGCCACATTGGCGATGGTGGTATCCAGCGCCTGCATGATCACGGCCAGGATTACGCAGGCGGTGATGGCGCCGCGATTGGCGACCACGCCACCTGTCGCGGACGCGCCGGTCATGACTTTTGTCCGAACCGACCGAGGAGGTCCGTCACGAAGTCCGGCAGGCCGCGCGCATGGCCGGTATCGATGCCGACCACGACGCTCATCCCGCCGCGCAGCGGCGGCTTGCCCTGGAGATCGTCCACCGTCACGCGCATCGGAATGCGTTGCACGACCTTGACCCAGTTGCCGGTGGTGTTCTGCGCCGGAAGCAGCGAGAAGCTCGACGACGACGCCGGGCTGATCGAGGCGACCCTGCCGTGCCAGACGGCACCGGGATAGCTGTCGACGCTGATCGTCGCCGTCTGTCCCGGCCGCACATAGGTCAGTTCGGTTTCCTTAGGCTCCGCCGCGATCCACAGCTCGGTCGCCGAAATCAGGCTGAACGCCGGCTGCGAAGCCGGCAGGTACTTGCCGACCTGAAGCGCGTCGACATTGGTGACGATGCCGTCGAATGGCGCCTTGACGATGGAATCGGCAAGGTTGCGCTGGGCGTCGTCCACCGCCGACTGCGCCTGGAGATAGAACGGGTTCTTCTCCACCGGCTGGCTGGCGTCGCCGCCGAGCTGGGCAAGTGTCGCCTGTGCCTGCGCTTGGGCAACGGACACTTTCTGGCGGGCGGCGACGAGGTCGTGCTGGGCGCTGTCGAAGGTCGCCTTGGAGGAGGTGGAGGTCTTGAGCAGATCCTGCTGGCGTTGGAAAGCGGCCTCGTAGTAGGGGATGTCGGCCTGCGCCTGCTCGATCAGCGCCTGCGACTGCTGGTAGCTCGCCTGCAAGGTCAGCACCTGGTTGCGCACTGTGCCGAGCTGTGCCTGGGCGGCGGCAAGAGCGGTTTCGAAAGAGGCCGGCCGCAACCGGAAAAGCACCTGGTCCTTCTTCACCGCCTCGTTCTCGTGCACGTCGATCTCGGACACAGTGCCGGAGACATCGGTGGAAACGCCGAGCGACTGCGCCTGGATGTAGGCATTGTCGGTCGTCATGACCTGGCCGCCGATGACGTAGTAATAGCCGCCGACGACCAGCGCGAACGGAAGCAGGGCAAACAGGATCGGCCGTGCCCGGCCGCGCTTGGGCTTGACCGGCGCCGGAGGCGCCACCGCAACCCCGGCCTGGCGTGGCTCCTTGGACGGAGCCTCGAGCGCCGCCGGCTCCAGGGCGACCGGTGCTTCGAGCTCGTCATTGTCGATGACGGTGCTGGCTCGCCTTTGCTCGCGTTCGCTGTCCAGCCGGATGACCTGGTCGCGCGCCCGGTCGGCGGCGGATCCGTCTTCTTCGACAGGCTTCTTTGGTGAGGTTGATTCAGCCATGTGTTTTCTCCCGGTCGGCGGCAGGCTGGGCGCAAGCCGCGAGCAGATTGGATTTGATGAGGGATAGGGTTTGCAGCAGATGCAGTTGCGCATCCGCGGAAAGGCCGACAAAGGCCTCGTCACGCGTCTTCCGCCCATTGCCGCGCATGATTTCGATCAGCGGATGGGCTTGCGGCTTCAGGTACAGCAGCCATGCCCGGCGGTCAGCGGGATCGGGCCGGCGCTCGATGAAGCCGCTTGCTTCCATCTTGTCGAGCAGCCGGGCGAGCGTGATCGGCGTGATCTCGATCAGGTCCGCCAGTTTGTTCTGGTGGATGCCTTCATGCAGGCTGAGATAGGCCAGCACCTGCCACTGGGCGCGGGTCAGCCCCGATGCCCGCGACCTCTGCTCGAACCGCTTTCGAAGCAGGCGCGCGACATCGTGCAGCACGAAGCTGATGTTGGGTGACGATGGCATGGGAGGTACTGGAGTTTTTCGGCGCGACTGTTAGTGAGCATGCTTATTATCATCATGCACATAATCTTGCTGGACGCGGTGCGCAAGACGGACTAAGCCCGCCTGGAAAAAATGACGCATGGGCTGCGACCCACCCAAAGGCTCAGGTAGCGGGCTGTTGCCGGGCAAGGATACGACGATGAATTGGCTGAAGATCGCGACCGTGGCGGCCATTGCGGGATGGCCGGGCATTGCGCTCGCAAAGGGCGCCGTCAGTTGCGGCGGCGCCGCCATGCTGGGTGGCGCGCAATTGAACTGCAGCCACGTCGAACCCCAGGCGCCGCCTCAGTTTTGCACCTATAGCTGGGCTCTCCACATGCCGGCCGGCGACCAGAAAATCGTCGAAGGCAGCTTCATGCTGCCGCCCGGCGCCACGAATGTCACCGTCTATCAGGGCAGCGGTTTCGACAGTGCGCTGTCCGATCCGATCGTGATTTGCCGCGGCAGCAAATGAGCAAGGCCGTCAAGGAAAGCTCGCTCGTCGCCCGATTGGTGCTATAGGGCGGATCACGCTATTTTGAACGGGCGCATTCGAGTTTCGGATGCACCTGGCGGCCATTTCTCTGACGGATTTCGACATGGACGGACCCAACCCAGACATCAAGCACCCGATCCCGATGCATACCCGCGTCGGCTTCCTCAAGGGACTGGTGAACGCGCCGAACATCGAGATCGGCGACTTCACCTATTATGACGACCCCGACGGGCCGGACAAATTTGCCGAGAAATGCGTCCTGCATCACTATCCGTTCATAGGCGACAAGCTGATCATCGGCAGGTTCTGCGCCATCGCCGAGGGCGCGCGCTTCATCATGAACGGCGCCAACCACGCCATGTCCGGCTTTTCGACCTATCCGTTCAATATTTTCGGCCATGGCTGGGAAAAGGGTTTTGACCCGGCGACCTGGTCGAAGGAGGTGCGCGGCGACACCATCGTCGGCAACGACGTCTGGATCGGGATGGAGGCGGTGATCCTGCCCGGGGTGGAAATCGGCCACGGCGCCATCGTCGCTGCGAAATCAGTGGTGACGCACGACGTGCCGCCCTATGCGATCGTCGCCGGCAACGCGGCCAAGGTGGTAAAGATGCGTTTCGACGACCGGACAATCAGGCGGCTACTGGCGGTGGCGTGGTGGGACTGGCCGGTAGACAAGGTCAGCCGCAACCTCGATGCTATCCGGGGTGCCAATATTTCTCTTCTGGAGGCAGCAGCTTGAACGCTCTGAACAGCAGCATAATCGGCACCGAACTGTTTACGCGAGGGTGGATCTTCATCCGCGGCGTGCCGGCGATGAAGTTCCTGCCACCGGAAGGGCCGCCGGAAATCGCCTTTGCCGGCCGCTCGAATGTCGGCAAGTCGTCGCTGATCAATGCGCTGGTCAACCAGAAGGGGCTGGCGCGCACTTCCAACACGCCGGGGCGCACGCAGGAGCTCAACTATTTCGTGCCGGATGGATTTTCGGGCGAGGGCGCCGACCTGCCGCCCTTGGCGCTGGTCGACATGCCCGGCTACGGCTACGCCACCGCGCCGAAGGAGAAGGTCGACGAGTGGACCAAGCTGGTCTTCGATTACCTCAAGGGCCGGGTCACGCTGAAACGCGTCTATGTGCTGATCGACGCCCGTCATGGCATCAAGGCCAAGGACGACGAAGTGCTGTCGCTGCTCGACAAGGCGGCGGTGTCCTACCAGATCGTGCTGACCAAGACCGACAAGATCAAGACTGCCGGCGTGCCGAGGCTGATCGAGGAGACGCTGGCAAAGATCAAGAAGCGGCCGGCGGCGTTCCCGTTCGTGCTGGCCACCTCTTCTGAAAAGGCCGAGGGCCTTCAGGAATTGCAGGCAGCCATCGTGCTTGCCGCCAATGGCGGCTAAAGCATCCGCACCTTAGAGCAATTCTAGGAAAAGTGTGAAGCGGTTTTCCGTCCAGAATTGCGTCTAAACAAAGAGTTAGAGCATGGTCTGGCTAGGGCTTGGCCTCGATAGCAATCGTCTGATGGCCTTCTTCCGCCACAAGCCTTTCGGTGCCGTAGGCCTTCAGGAACATGCTGACGCCTGACCTGACGATGTGGTCGATCTCGTCCTGGGTCGGGGCCTTGGTGCGGTAGGCGAAGATGCACTGGCGGAACAGACCGGCCAGGCACAGTTCGGTGAACTGATAGGCGGCAAGATCGACATCGTCGATGCGCAGCAGGTCGCGCTCGATGGCGGCATTGAGAAAGGCCGCGACCTTGTCGTGGCCACGCTTGGGACCGCGCTCGTAAAAACGCGCGCCCATGTCGGGGATCCGGTCTGATGCCCCGATCACCGTGCGCTGCGCTTGGACGACCTTGGCCGACGTGATCTTGAGAGCCAGCACCTTGCCGAACTTCACCAGCGTCTCGCGCAGGTTGTCGGCATTGTCCAGCACGTCATACATGTTCTTGAAGATGGTGCCGCGCTCTTCCTCGATCAGCGCCTCGAACAGCTCTTCCTTGTTGGCGAAGTAGACGTAGATCGTACCCTTGGAGACACCGGCCTCGCGGGTGATGTCGTTCATCGAGGCGGCTTCGAAGCCCTTGTCGATGAAGACACGACGGGCGCCGTCGATGATCTGGCTGCGCTTGGCCGGATCCTGCCCCGCGGCCGGGCGGCCACGACGCAAGCTTTCCAACAGGTCGTCACACGACTCGTTTTCGACATTGGGCGGGGTCTCGGCCATGAAAGTCACACCTCGAAAATAATTCGAACCAAGCGGTTCGATTGCCCTTGATATGGTCCTCTTTACGCGCTATGTCAACGGCCGGATCGAACCGAACGGTTCAGTATTATATTATAACTTTAGAGAGATGTCATGTCCTCGAACGCGCCGACCACTGCCGAAGTCCGTCCCTTCCCTAACGCCAAGGTTGCGCCGGCGACGGAAGCACCGGAAGTACCTGTCCAGCCCGTCTCGTCGCCGCCGGCAGAGGCTCCGGCCAGGAAGAAGCGTTCGGTGCGTTCCTTCCTGCTGCCGGTCATCGGTGTTGCCTTGTTGGGCGCCGGCGCCTGGTATGGGTACGACTACTGGACAACGGGCCGCTTCATGATCTCGACGGACGATGCCTATGTCCAGGCGGACATGGCGTTCATCTCGCCCAAGATTTCCGGCTATGTCGATCAGGTCAAGGTCAGCGAGAACCAGCTGGTCAAGGCCGGCGATCCGCTGCTCGTCGTCGATGACGGCGATTACAAGATTGCCGTCGCCCAGGCCGAGGCGCAGATCGCCACCTTGAGCAAGACGCTCGACCGTATCGACGCCCAGACCGACGCGGCCCGCGCCTCGCTGCAGCAGGCCCAGGCGCAGAAGGTCGCCGACCAGGCCGCGGCCGACAACGCAGCCAAGGTCGCGGCGCGCGCCTCGCAGCTGCTCAAGACCCATGTCGGCACACAGGCGCAGCTGGACGACGCCCAGACCGCGGTCCAGCAGGCCGATGCCGCCCTTGTCGGCGCCGACGCACAGATCGCCGCCGCGCAAGCCAATATCGGCGTGCTGCAGGCGCAGCGCGCGGAATCGGCGAGCACGCTGGCGTCCCTGCAGCTCAGCCATGACAAGGCGCTGCGCGATCTTTCCTTCACCGTGCTCAAGGCGCCATATGACGGCATCGTCGGCAACCGCTCGGTCGAGCAGGGCGACCTTGTCAGCCCCGGCCAGAAGCTCGCCGTCATCGTGCCGATGGACAAGCTCTACATCGTCGCCAACTTCAAGGAGACACAACTTGCCCGGCTGGTTCCCGGCGAGAAGGTCAGGATCTCGGTCGATGCGACCGACGGCCAGGACTTCGAGGGAACCGTTTCGTCGCTGGCGCCGGCTTCGGGTGCCGTGTTCTCGCTGCTGCCGCCCGAAAACGCCACCGGCAACTTCACCAAGGTCGTGCAGCGCGTTCCGGTCCGCATCGATGTGCCGGCCGATGCGCTGAAGAGCGGTAAGCTGCGCGCCGGCCTGAGCGTCGTCGTCGCCGTCGACAGCCGCACCGCCCCATCCGGGTCGGCGTCAGTGGCAGCGTCGAATTGAGCGGCGGCCGGGGAGCAATGCCATGGCAACCGCAACCCTGACAGCAGGAGCGCCGCCGGCGAGGCCGGCTGTGCCTGACACCATTTCGACGCGGCGCGTCATCGCCTTCCTGGCGATGGTGTTCGGCATGTTCATGGCCATCCTCGACATCCAGATCGTCTCCGCCTCGCTGTCGGAGATCCAGGCCGGCCTGAGCGCCAGCTCCGACGAAATTCCGTGGGTGCAGACCGCCTACCTGATCGCCGAAGTGGTGATGATCCCGCTGTCGGGCTTTCTCAGCCGGATGCTGTCGACGCGCGTGCTGTTCACCATCTCGGCGGCAGGCTTCACCGCGGCCAGTGCGCTGGCGGCGACCGCCACCAACATCGACCAGATGATCGTCTACCGCGCCGTCCAGGGCTTCATCGGCGGCGGCATGATACCGAGCGTCTTTGCCGCTGCCTTCACCATCTTCCCGCCCTCGCGCCGCGCCGTCGTCTCGCCGATGATCGGCCTCGTGGCGACGCTGGCGCCGACCATCGGCCCGACCGTCGGTGGCTATATCAGCCATGCCATGTCCTGGCATTGGCTGTTCCTGGTCAACGTCGTGCCCGGCATCCTGGTGACAACGGCGGCCTGGACGCTGATCGACTTCGACAAGCCCAACCTCAAGCTGTTCAGCAAGTTCGACTGGTGGGGCCTCGCCGGCATGGCGGCTTTCCTGGGCTGCATGGAATATGTGCTCGAGGAAGGCCCCAACAATGACTGGCTGCAGGACCAGGGCGTCTTCATCTGCGCCGTCGTCATGACCGTCGGCGCGGTGCTGTTCTTCTGGCGCGTGTTCACCGCCGAGGAGCCGATCGTCGACCTGAAGGCCTTCACCAACATCAACTTCGCCTTCGGCTCGCTGTTCTCGTTCGTCATCGGCATCGGTCTCTACGGCCTGACCTATCTCTACCCGGTGTTCCTCGGGCGCATCCGCGGCTACGATTCGATGATGATCGGCGAGGCTCTGTTCGTCAGCGGCCTGGCGATGTTCTTCACCGCGCCGATCTCGGGCATCCTGTCGAACAAGATGGACCCGCGCCTGATGATGATGATCGGCTTCTTCGGCTTCGCCACCGGCACCTGGTGGATGACGCATCTGACCGCCGACTGGGATTTCTATGAGCTGCTCATCCCGCAGATCCTGCGCGGCTGTTCGATGATGCTGTGCATGGTTCCGATCAACAACATCGCGCTCGGCACCTTGCCGCCCGAGCGGCTGAAGAACGCGTCCGGCCTGTTCAATCTCACCCGCAACCTTGGCGGTGCCGTCGGCCTTGCGCTGATCAACACCGTGCTGATCGACCGCAACGCCTTCCACTACGCAAGGCTCTCCGAGCATGTGCAATGGGGCAGTGAAGCCGCGCAGACCAAGCTGCAGAACATGACCCGCAATTTCGAGCAGACCCCCGGCCTCGACGCCACAAGCGCTGCGATCTCCAAGTTGTCTGGCATGGTCCAGCAGCAGGCGGCGCTGCTGTCCTTCATGGACGTGTTCTTCATGCTGACGGTGCTGTTTGCGACGCTTGGCCTGTTCACCATGCTGATCCGCAAGCCGGCCGCACCGGGTGGCGGCGGCGGTGGGGGGCACTGATACGGAGCAATTCCAGGAAAAGTGCGCAGCGCTTTCCCTTGGAGATTGCGACAAGACAAGGTACGTGGGCAGCGGTTTCGGGAAGCTCCTCCAGTCCACGCCCGAAAAGCTCTGACCGCGTAAAAAACTCCGGGCCGCAAGCCCGGAGTTTTTGCATTCGAGTCTATGGACTCAGGCCGTGGCCGGTTTGAAGGTCAGCGCGACGCCGTTGATGCAGTGGCGCAGGCCGGTCGGCGCCGGACCGTCGTCGAAGACATGGCCGAGATGGCCGCCGCAGCGGCGGCAATGTGCCTCGGTACGCGTCATGCCGAGCGACCTGTCCACGGTCGTGCCGATCGCCTTGGGGATCTCTTGCCAGAAGCTCGGCCATCCGGTGCCGGAATCGAATTTCGTCTCCGACGAATAGACCGGCAGGTCGCAGCCGGCACAGGCGAAAATGCCCTTGCGGTGTTCGTTGAGCAGCGGGCTGGTGCCGGGGTACTCCGTGCCTTCCTTGCGCAGCACGTCGAAGGCGGCCGGCGACAGGATGGCTTTCCACTCGGCGTCGGTCTTGACGACCTCGAAGCTCTCGGCCGCTTGTGCTGCCTGCGGATCGCCCATGCGCAGCATCGTTGCCGCGGCCCCGATCACGCCGATGGCGGCGGCACCGCTCAAAAGAAAGTCGCGACGGTTCATGACCAGTTCCTCCTGATGTCCTTTTGCCAAACTACACCACCGCGCGGAAATCAAAAGCCGGTGACGGTAGCCCCTCGAACGAACACTCCGCGCCCTCCCACATCCGAATGCAGGCGGGCGCGAAGTGCACGGGCCAATTGCGGATCACGGGAGCGGGATCGTGCAATCGACGGAGGGTCCTTGCCGTCAGTTCGCCGGCAGCAAGCCCCTTGTTACATCTTGGGCAAAAGAACCTTGTCGATGACGTGGATGACGCCATTGGACTGTTCGACATCGGCGATCGTCACATTGGCGACATTGCCGTTCTCGTCGGTGACCGTGACCTTGCCGCCGTCGGCCTTGAGCGACAATTCGCAGCCGCCGACCGTCTTGACCTTGTGGGTGCCGCCGTCAGCCTTGGCCATCGCGGCCACATCTGCTCCCATCGCCTTGGCGCCGATGACATGGCAGGTCAGGATCTTGGTGAGCTTGTCCTTGTTTTCTGGCTTGAGCAGCGTCTCGACCGTACCGGCCGGAAGGGCTGCGAAGGCTTCGTTGGTCGGCGCGAACACGGTGAACGGACCGGCGCCCTGCAGCGTCTCGACAAGGCCGCCGGCCTTCACGGCGGCGACCAGGGTGGTGTGATCCTTCGAGTTCACGGCGTTCTCGACGATGTTCTTGTTGGCATACATGGCGGCGCCGCCAACCATCGGGTTTTCGGCGTAGGCGGCGGTGGCAAGGGCCGAAACGGCGATCGTACCGGCGAGCAAAAGGGTGGCGTATCTACGCATGATGTCGAACTCCTCGGGTTTTTCTCTTCCCATTTTTGGGGACGCGAGGAGATACGGAACAAACTCGCCCGAGTTTCAGAAATATTGTGATTTTTGATTTTATCCATGGCGCCAGAGGGATTTCCCGAGCCATCGGCCGCCCGCCGACATGCTGTCTACGGGCATGTTCAGCGAAGGATAGACTTATGATAGTCTGTTGTGATTTTCAGGTGAAGAGCCGGTCAGATGCTCTTCAGGTCGCCAGCGGCAACCACCGGTCCGGTCGGCTGTCCGGTCGGCGAACCGCCCGACGGCTCGAGGCTGACGGCAAGCACCGCGCCCTGGGCAAGTTTCTGATGGGCCGCCGGCGAGACGATAATATGCGCCGTTGCACCTGCCGGAATGACGCCCATCGAGACCGGCGGGTTCTTGCCCTCGATCATCCACAGCTCGAAGTCCTTGCCGGAAGCACGCTCACCGGAGACATGCGACAGGCCGACTTCGTGATGCGCGGCGTCGTAGACGGCAAGATATTTGACGTCGCTGCCTTCGGCGGCCAGCGAAGCGACGAGTCGCGCCTGCGGCTGCTCGACCGGTGGGTTGAGAATGGGCACGGCGATGTAAATCGCCAGTGCCGCAACCGCGGCTGCGGCAAGGCCGCGCCAGAAGGCCAGGCTGGACCACAGGCCGCCGCGCACTTCGGCGGGCCTGCTCACCGCGGCAGCGGTAGCGAACAGGCGGCGGTCGACCGCGGTCTTCACCGAAACCGGCGGCTCGACTTCCCGATAGGCGGCGGCAAGCGGTGAGAGACTGACCTCCCAGTCCTCGACAAGACGGGCGAAAGCCGTATCCGCATCAATGCGGCGAGAGACGATCTGGCGTTCGTCGGCATCGAGCACGCCGAGAACGTACTCGGCGGCGAGCAGGTCGTCGCCTCCACGTTCCGGTCCTGTGTCTTCTGCCAGCGTCATCTTTCCAGGCATTCTCTGAGTTTCAACAGGCTGCGGCGCAGCCATGTACGCATCGTGTTCAGCGGCACGCCATGGCGCTCCGCCAGTTCGGCATAGCTCTCGCCCTTGAGATAGGCGCCCCGGACGGCTGCTGCCCGGTCCTTCTCCAGCTCATCGAGACAATGGTGGATACGTTCGGATTCGTCGCCCGCCACCGCCATCGCTTCAGGCCCCGGCGCCGGATCGGCCACGTCGAGCGCGGCATCGATGTCGGCGGCGGGTTTGCGCCGCGCTCTGATGCGATCGATCGCATGATTGCGCGCGATTGCCACCAGCCAGGAGATCGGGCTTAGATCGGAAACAGCAAAACGGTCGGCCTTCGTCCATATCTTGACGAAGACTTCCTGCAGCGCTTCTTCCGCGTCTCCCCGGTCGTTCAATACACGAAGACAGACGCCAAAAAGTTTCGCGCTGGTCTGCCGGTAAAGCAGATCGAACGCGGCCCGATCCTTCATCGAAGTCCGAACGATCAGCTTGGTGATGTCCTGCGGCGTCATTGCAGGCAAATTAGGCGATTGCCATGTATTTGCAACGACGGAAATAACCTTGTGCACGCCTAAGCTTTTGTGTGTCACCGGCCCGGATCCGTCGGTCGATTGCCAATGGAATTGCCACTGGCTAGCTTGCCTTCATTGGTGGGGGAGCGCGCATGTCGGTCGAACGGATCCTTTGGGAAGAAGATGCCACCGGCCTCGCCAATCTGGTCCGCAAGGGCGAGGTTTCGGCCGTCGAACTGACCGACGCCGCGATTGCCCGCGCCGAGGCCACCCGTCCCGACATCAATGCCACGGCCGAACCGCTCTACGATGCCGCCCGCGTCCGCGCCAAGACCGTCGACCCCTCGCTGCCGCTGGCTGGTGTTCCCTTCGCCATCAAGGATCTCGGCATCGCCATCAAGGGCGTGCCGACGCATGGCGGCAGCCGCATTCCGGCATGGCTGGCCGACGTCAATTCGGCGCTGACCGACCGCTATCTCGCTGCCGGACTTATCCCGATCGTCACCTCGACATCGCCGGAGCACGGGCTTCGATTGATGACCGAATCCAGGGCCTTTGGCATCACCCGCAATCCGTGGAACACCGGCCATACCAGCGGCGGCTCTTCGGGCGGTTCGGCAGCACTGGTCGCAGCCGGCGTCGTGCCGGTGGCGCATGCCTCCGATGGCGGCGGCTCGATCCGTGTGCCTGCCGCCTGCACCGGACTTGTCGGCCTGAAGACGTCGCGCGGCCGTACACCGCTGACGCCCCTGGTGAGCGAAAGCTGGTACGGCATGGTCGTCGACCATGCGCTCACCCGTTCGGTGCGCGATTGCGCGCTGCTGCTCGACCTGACCCACGGGCCCGATCCTCTGTCGCCCTATGCCGCGCCGCGGCCGAAAGGCACGTTCGCGGCTGCCGCCGCGCGCGATCCCGGCAAGCTCAGCCTGGCCGTGTACCGCAAATCGCCGCTTCGCCTGCCGATCTCGGACGAGACGCTCGAGGCGCTCGACACGGCGGTGGCGCTTGCCCGCGAGGGCGGCCACACGGTCGAGGAGATCGACTTGCCCTTTATCGGCCGCGATTTCTTCGCCGATTTCTGCAGAACGGTTGCCTCCGCCGTCGCTGGCACGATGCGGGCCGAAGCGCTGCGCGTCGGCCGTTCCGTTGCCGGCGACATCGAGCGGGCGACGCGCGTGCTCGCCCGCTTCGGCGAACTGGTGTCGGCCGGCGAGACCTATGCCGACCTGCAGCGGCTGCATGCCGCCTCACGGCGGCTGATCGCAGAGACCGCGCAGTATGACGCCGTGCTGATGCCGATCATTGCCCACCCGCCGCTTGCCTGCGGCGCAATGGATCCGAAAGGCGCCGACGACCTCATCGAGAACCTGCTCGACAAGCTTCACCTGACGCCCTTGCTGAAGCTGAAGCCGTTCTTCGGCCAGTTGATGGACAAGAGCCTCTGGTTCACCCATTGGCCGGCGATCCAGAATGTCAGCGGCCAGCCATCGATCGCCCTGCCGGTCCATGTCACCGACGCCGGCCTGCCGATCGGCGTCCAGGCTGCCGGCCGTCCGGGCGACGAGGAGACGCTTTTGTCGCTCGCCGCGCAGATGGAGAAGATCTCGGGTTGGCTGGGTCGCAGGGCGCCGCTGATGGTGCCGACACGATGACGAGGTCGTGAAGCGCTCGAATATGACAGCAAAGCCATTTGCGGGCGGCGCCAATTCCCGCTAAGACGCCGCCGTCCTTACCGATCTCCAGGGAACCAAGCCGATGACGGAAATAACCGCCACCGCCGAAATGCAGGCAGCCCTGTTGTCGCGGGCGCTGCCCTACATGCAGCGCTACGAGCACAAGACGGTCGTGGTGAAATATGGCGGCCATGCCATGGGCGACATCGAGCTCGGCAAGGCCTTCGCGCGCGACATCGCGCTGCTCAAGCAATCCGGCGTCAACCCGATCGTCGTCCACGGCGGCGGCCCGCAGATCGGCGCCATGCTGGCCAAGATGGGCATCGAATCCAAGTTCGAAGGCGGCCTGCGCGTCACCGACCAGAAGACGGTCGAGATCGTCGAAATGGTGCTGGCCGGTTCGATCAACAAGGAGATCGTCGCGCTGATCAACGCCGAGGGCGAATGGGCGATCGGCCTGTGCGGCAAGGACGGCAACATGGTGTTCGCCGAAAAGGCCCGCAAGACCATGATCGATCCGGACTCCAACATCGAGCGCGTGCTCGATCTCGGCTTCGTCGGCGAGCCGGTCGAGGTCGACCGTACCTTGCTTGATCTTCTGGCACGCTCCGAAATGATCCCGGTGCTGGCGCCGGTGGCGCCGGGACGCGATGGCCACACCTACAACATCAACGCCGACACCTTCGCCGGCGCCATTGCCGGCGCCTGCCAGGCGACGCGCCTGCTGTTCCTCACCGACGTGCCGGGTGTGCTCGACAAGAACAAGAAGCTGATCGACGAACTGACCGTGGCCGAGGCCAAGGCGCTGATCAAGGACGGCACGGTCTCGGGCGGCATGATCCCCAAGGTCGAGACCTGCATCGAAGCGATCGAGCGCGGCGTCGAAGGCGTCGTCATCCTCAACGGCAAGACCCCGCATGCGGTGCTGCTGGAACTGTTCACCGAACATGGCGCCGGCACGCTGATCGTGCCCTGAGGGGCTCGTCAGCCGGCTAACTTTCTCGCCTCGGAATCTTCAATATTGTCGATGGTGGGAATGGCGGGCTTTCGGGCCGGGCGTCGAACGGACATCGATTCCTCCTCGGCGTCCTGCGGCGCGCCCCAGAATTCGGCCAGCGTCGGGCCGTCTTTCACCCTGATGTCGCGGACCAGAAAGCCCCAGACCTCGCGGAACCACACGCGGCGGCCCATCTGTGTGTACCAGCGCATCGAATGGCGCTGCTCGGGATCCTTGTGGAACAGGATGCGGGCCAGCGCCTTCGGCCGTGATTGCACCGCTAGCTCGATCAGCTTGACGCTGAAGAACAGCATCCACGGCCTCAGCCGCGTCATCTGCAGCACCTGGTGCTTGTAGTCCCACAGGCGCGCATCCTGCTGGATCACCTTGCGATCCCGCGCGATGCGGAAGAACGGCGTCCAGCGATGCGGCGTCACATAAAGCGCCTGGATCTGGTCGGGGTCGTAGGCGATGAGTTGGCGAAAGCCGCGCCAGGTCGCGAAACCCTTCGTCCTCGAAGCCGGACACCCAGGTCGCCATAGACAGGATGCCGCTGAGACGCAGCAGCCTTATCGCCTCGCGATCGGATGAGGTGCTGCCGCCCTTGCGGATCAATTGAAGCGTCTGCTCGTCGGTGTTTTCCATGCCGAGCAGCCAGCGGATGACACCGGCCTTGCGGTAGAGATGCAGGATGTCGGCATCGCGCACTATGTCGTCGGCACGGGTCGAACCGACGATCAGCACCGGCACGTTCTCGGCGATCAGGGCATCGAGGAAGGCCCGCCAGGCTTTCTTCGAGACCGTCGGATTCTCGTCGGCGAGATTGATGAGCTCGACGCCATGTTGGCGATGCAGCCATGCGATCTCCCTGGCGAATTTCACCGGATCGCGATGCCGCCAGCGGGTCCAGAAGCCGCGCTGGCCGCAATAGTTGCACAGATGCGGACAGCCGCGCGAAAACTGCATGACCACGGCCCGCTTGCCGCCCCAGTAGCTGTAACTGGTATGGTCGATCAGTTCCCAGCCGACGCGGTAGGCGTCGAGGTCGGCAATGGTCATGGCCGCCTGTGTGGCGAAGGGGCGGCTGAGATCGTCGCGATAGGCGATGCCGGCCACGCTCGCCGGCGGCTGGCGCATTTCCAGCCCTTCGACCAGCGCCACCACCGTCGCTTCGCCCTCGCCGCGCACGATGAAGTCGAAGGCATCGGTAGCGGCCAGGATGTCGCGCCAATGATAGGTCGGGAAAACGCCGCCATAGATGATGATGGTCGCCGGCTCGCGCTCCTTGATCATGCGCGCGATCGCCAAGGCGGTCGGGTGCGCCGAGGTCGAGCCGGAATGGCCGATCAGGACGAAGTCGGGGTGGTCCTCCAGTGCGCTGCGCACGACGTCATCGAGCGGCATCGGCCCGAACTCGGCGTCGACGAGGCGCACCTGATGGCCGGCATCGATCAGCGGCCCGCCGATCGCCAGCAGGCCGAGCGGCGGCAGGTGATCGTCGGGCACGCGGCTGCCGATGGCGGTGTGCGGCGGATTGATCAGGACGATTTTCATGGCGGACCTCCTGGGCAGTTGGTCCGCACAAGCTGGCCGGCGATGTGGACACGCGCTTGGCCCGTTTCAGCAGTTTGCGTGCAGCTTTTCCTCAAGGAGTGCGAAGGGCAGGCATTGTCATCGCCTGAGATGCCCGAGCGGCACATGGCCCGGGCCCTTGATGTTCTGCAGCACCAACTGCGTGTGGACGTCGCGCACGCCGTCGAGCCGCATCAGCCGGTGCATGACGAAAGCGTTGAGCTCGTCGACCGACGGCACCATGACATGCAGCAGAAAGTCATGGTCGCCGGTCATCGTCCAGCACGAGGAAACCTCGTCCATGCGCTGCACGGCGGCGATGAAGCTTTCGGGCGAGCCGTCGCTGTGGCTGACGAGGCGCACCTGGATGAACACCTCGACCATCAGCCCGACAGCGCGGCGGCTGATCACGGCGGCAAATCCCTTGATGATGCCGGCCTCCTGCAGCGCCTCGAAGCGCCGCGCGCATGGTGTCGTCGACAGGCCGATCTCTTGCGCCAGCTCTGAAACCGGTTTGCGCCCGTCGCGCTGCAGGACATCGAGCATCTTGATCTCGAAATCATCGAATCGAGGCATTTTCACTCCTTCCTGGGAATTTCTGAGTGAATATTATCCCGATTTCCGAATTCGAACCATCATCAAAACCGATTCGCCTCCGCAAATCCGCTTAACGTTCAGCACGTCAGCGATTTGCTTTGCGAGGAGAAAAACCATGACGACGATGAGCGTTGCCGAATACGCCCGCGACTGCGCGGCGCAAGGATTGCGCGGCGACTACTCGGTCTGCCGTGCTGATTTCACCGTGTCGCAGGGTTACGATTACAGCGATGAAGAGCAGGCGGTGTGGCGCACGCTGTGCGACCGCCAGACCAGACTGACGCGCAAGCTCGCCCACCATTCCTACCTCGACGGCGTCGAAAAACTCGGCCTGCTCGACCGTATTCCCGACTTCGACGAGGTCAGCGCCAAGCTGCGCAAACTGACCGGTTGGGAGATCGTCGCGGTGCCGGGGCTCATTCCCGCGGCTCCGTTTTTCGACCATCTCGCCGATCGCCGCTTCCCGGTCACCAACTGGCTGCGGACCAGGCAGGAGCTCGACTACATTGTCGAGCCCGACATGTTCCATGATTTCTTCGGCCATGTGCCGGCGCTGTCGCAACCGGTGTTCGCCGATTTCATGCAGATGTATGGCGAGAAGGCCGGCGACATCATCGCGCTGGGTGGCGACGAGATGATTTCCCGGCTCTACTGGTACACGGCCGAATATGGCCTGATGCAGGAGGCCGGCCAGCCGCTGAAGGCCTTTGGCGCCGGCCTTATGTCGTCGTTTACCGAGCTGCAGTTCGCGGTCGAAGGCAAGGACGCCCACCACGTGCCCTTCGACCTGGAAACGGTGATGCGCACCGGCTACGAGATCGACAAGTTCCAGCGCGCCTATTTCGTGCTGCCGTCCTTCGACGCCTTGCGCGATGCCTTCCAGACCGCCGATTTCGCGGCAATCGTCGCCCGGCGCAAGGACCAGCCGGCGCTCGACCCGGCGACGCTCTAGAGCAATTCCAGGAAAAGTGTGAAACGGTTTTCCGTCCGGAATTGCGTCAAACAAAGAGTTAGAGCGGATCGCCGTTCCGTGAAACGGTGAACTGCCCTAGGCAGCATGCTGCCCTGCAGCCGTCAGGCGGTGACCACCTTGCTGAGATGGTCGCCCAGCCGGCAGGCCAGCGCGGTGATCGTCGTCGTCGGGTTGCATTGACCCGACGTGCAGAACACCGAGGAGCCGCCGACATAGAGATTGTCCATGCCGTGCACCTTGCAGTTGGCGTCGACCACGCTCTTGCTGATGTCGGTGCCCATGCGCGTGCCGCCCATATGGTGATGGCCCGCCGTCTCGTCGTTGGTCGGATAGTCCTGACCATTGCTGATCCAGTCGGCAATGCGCACGCGGCCGAGATTCTTCTCGATCAGCGTTGCGCCGAACAGTCTGAGCCCTTCGAGAAGGGTGCGATGTTCCAGTTCGGATTTCTTCCAGTGCAGTTCGATGCGCGGCACGCCGGCATGGTCGACATCGGTCTTCGACAACTCGATCTGGTTGGAGGCCAGCGGCGCCTGTTCCCAGGCGACGTAGAGCTGGGCCGCGCAGCGCAGTCTCTGACTGAGCTGGTAGGACATCCATTCCGCCATGCTGGGCGCCGTGCAGGCGAGGTCGGCGATAAGGCTCTTGACCCCGGGATACGGCGTCTCGATCAGCCGGATGCCGAAATTCATGATCTGCAGCCGCTCCATGGCGGCGAGTGTCGGCGAGAAGAAGGCCTCGTTGACGGCGTCGACCTCGAACGCGTTATAGTCGGCCAGGATGGCGTTGCCACCCTCGAAGGTCGGATGCTCCATCCAGTAGCGGCCAAGCGCAGTTGCATTCGGCACGACGCCGCCGTTCGAGCGCTGGTTGGACCACAGAAGCAGCCGCGAATTCTCCAGCCCACCGGTGCAGACGATGAAATAGTCAGCGCTGAAGGAGCCGGCATCCTGCCCGTTTGACCACAGCCTGGCGCCAGTCACGCGTCTGCCGTCGCCGGCAAGTTCGGTGGCACAAGTGTTGAGCACCACCGCGATGTTCGTGGCCTTGTCGAGTTCATCGCCGAACTTTTCGGCGAAGCGCACGGCCGGGCTCTTGATCAGCTGCACCCAGCGAATATCGTCCGAGATCGGCATATCGGGCCGGAGGGCCGGAAGGTCGAGAATATCGCGCACTTCCGGCAGATAGGGTTCGATGTCGGTGCGGGCGATCGGCCAGCCCGTATCGGGTACCCAGGCCTTCGGCTCGAAATCCTGCTTGTCGAGCACGCGGCACCAGCCTGCCCAGTGGTTGGAACTGCCCCCCATGAACCGCAGCCGGGTGATGTCGAGATCGAAATAGAAATCCCCGACCGTGCTGCCCCGGTAAAAGTCCTGCGAGTCGTCGCTGAATTCGCGCGGACCGGCCTCCATCACCACCACCGGAATGCCGGCCGCGCCAAGCTTGCGGGCAATGGTCATGCCGGCCGGACCGGAGCCGAGGATGCAGACCTTCGGGGTGAAGTTCGCAGCGCGATACGCCTCGTAGCTGTCGAAGATCATGCCAGGTCGCTCCGCTTCAGGATCCAGCCACCGACCTCGACGATCTCGTTCGGGTCGGGCTTTGGACCGGCGGCATCGGCATCAGGCAGCTTGCGGAACAAAGACAGGGCAGGCAATGCGATCAACGCCTGCACGAGCGCGCGGCGTGACATTTTCTTGATGATGAAACTCATGGCTGGTCTCTCGGCTGGGCTTCGGCACTGCATGGCGTTCCCAGAACGGCAATTCCCGGAACGACACATGCATCACCGTGGAAGCCAGTATCGTGCCAAGTCTGGCCGCAAAGCAGTGAAAACCCGGCTAAGCGGTACAACCGAGTGCAAACAAGGTTAGAGTTTTCTTAACAGGCCGGTTGCGGCAGATCGGATCACGCCGCCTCGGAAATGCCGGTGTCGATGATCGTCAGGTTACGGCCCTGGTGCTTGGCCTGGTAGAGGCGTCGGTCGGCGGCGCGCATCAACTCCGACACGCTGGCTTCCTCGCCGCAGACAGTACCGCCGATGCTGACCGTGAGCGGAATGGTCCGCTCGTCGACGGGCCGGAAGCGGATCAGCTCGACTTCGCGGCGAATGCGCTCGGCGACGCGCTTGGCCTCCTGCTCGGTGGCGCCAACCAGAAAGGCGCCAAATTCCTCGCCGCCGATGCGGCCGAGCACATCGCCGCTGCGCACGCCGCGCTGAATCGCGCTGGCGATCAAAAGCAGCGCGTCATCGCCGGTCAGGTGGCCGAAATTGTCGTTGATGGTCTTGAAGTGGTCGGCATCGATGATCAGCAGCGCGCCGCGATCGGACTTGCGGCGCGAACCGTCGAGCGCCGCAAAGAAGCTTTCCCGGTTGAGCATGCCGGTCATGTCGTCGCGGCTCGCCTTTTCCGCCAGGCGGCGATGCGCGGCGGCGAGCTGGGCATGGGCTCGGGCGAGATCGCGATGCGCGTTTTTCAGCCTGTCGCTTTGCCAGAAAGTGCTTGCGCTGGCGGCCCACGCCAGCACCAGCGGACAGAGCGTGGAGGTCAGCCAGATCGTCCGGTTGACCGGAAATCCCATGGCCGGAACGATGATCAGGGTCAGCAGGAGAGAGGCCGCGACTGAGGCGAAAGCAACGGCGGCGGATCTCAGAATTATGCTGTTCATCGCTTGCTCCCACAAGACTGCCTCTCTGCCAGCAAGCCCTGAAGGCCACCTTTCCCAGATGCCTAAAATTTGAATCGTGAGACGATTTACGCAACCTCAACGAGCAGAAGTTGTGGATAAAGTCGCTTTCGGAATGCGCGTTTCATGCCATAAGGAGCCCATGACCACGCTCCCTGACCCCGCCCGCTTCGCCCATGTCACCGACTGGGTCTTCGATCTCGACAACACGCTCTATCCGCACCATTCGAATCTGTTCTCGCAGATCGACGTCAAGATGACCGCCTATGTCGGCGAACTGTTGGCATTGCCGCGCGACGATGCGCGCAAGTTGCAGAAGGAGCTCTACCGCGAATATGGCACGACGCTGAACGGCCTGATGACACGCCACGGCATCGACCCCGACGATTTCCTCGAGAAGGTCCACGACATCGACTATTCATGGCTGGTGCCCGATCCCGTTCTCGGCACCGCCATCCGCCAGCTTCCGGGCCGCAAGTTCATCTTCACCAACGGCGACCGCAGGCACGCCGAGCGCACCGCGCGCCAGCTCGGCATCCTCGACCATTTCGACGACATCTTCGACATCGTCGCTGCGGGGCTCAATCCCAAGCCGGCGCGCCAGACCTACGAGAAGTTCGCCGAACTCCACGCCGTCACCGGCCACAATGCGGTGATGTTCGAGGATCTTGCCCGTAACCTTTCGGTGCCGAAGTCGCTCGGCATGACCACGGTGCTGATCGTGCCGCGCAATTTCGAGCCGACCTTTTCCGAGATATGGGAGCGCGACCCGGCCAATGAGGATGATGTCGATTTCGTCACCGACGATCTGGCGGGGTTTCTGACGGCGATTGTGGAGAGGGGGGAGGGGAAATGAAGAAATGATGAAATGACGAATTGGGGATCGATCCGAACGCAGAGCCACAATCCCTTCATTCTTCAATTCTTCAATTCCCCGATCCGCAGCCCTACTCTCCTAACTTATAGAACCGGCTGATAATCCCCCACGCCTCATCCGCGGTGTCGACGAAGTCGATGATGTCCTGATCACCGGGGCTGATCGTGCCCTGCTCGGCGAGGAAATCGAGATCGATCGCCCGCTTCCAGAAGGATTTGCCGAACAGGATCACCGGCACGCGCTCCATGCGCCCTGTCTGGATCAGGGTCAGCGTCTCGAAGAATTCGTCCATCGTGCCGAAGCCGCCCGGAAACACCGCGACCGCCTTGGCGCGCATGACGAAATGCATCTTGCGGATAGCGAAATAATGGAAGTTGAAGCAGAGCTCCGGCGTCACATAGATGTTCGGCGCCTGCTCGTGCGGCAAGACGATGTTGAGGCCTATCGACGGCGCGCCGACATCGTCGGCGCCGCGGTTTCCCGCTTCCATCACGCCAGGCCCGCCGCCGGTCACCACGACATATTCGCGGTAATAGGAGGTAGCCGATTGCTGCGAGCAGAGGCGGGCGAATTTGCGCGCTTCCTCGTAGTATTTGCTGTTCTCTTCGAGGTTCTTCTTCTGCGTCTCGTTCTTGGCCGCCCAGGCCTCGCCGCCGGGTTCCGGCAGGCGCGCACCGCCGAACAGGATCACCGTCGAGCGGATGCCGCGTTCGGCTAGGATCATTTCCGGTTTCAGGAGTTCGAGTTGCAGCCTGACCGCGCGCAACTCGCGCCGCGTCATGAAGTCGGGATCGTTCCAGGCGAGCCGGTAGGTTTCGGCACGCGTCTGCGGCGTGTCAGGTACGCTCTTCGACCGCTCCAGATCCTCGTCCGAATGCGGCAGCGGCGTCCACCCCGCCTTTTCCATAGGAGTCATAACTACCCGTCCAATTCCCTTAACTGCGCCGTCCCGTGACGCACACGCGATTGACCCCCATTAAGCCTTAACATAGGGTCCGCGCGACTTTCAAAACAGGTTAAGGCTCAGCCCCTTAACAGCTTGGTAATGGAGCGAATTCATGTCGAAGCCCGATCTGGCGAGCCTCGAAAAGACCATCGAGAAGGCCTTCGAGGAACGCGATGCGATTTCGACTGCGACGCGCGGCGAAACGCGCGATGCCATCCAGTCGGCGCTTGACCTGCTCGACCGCGGCGCCGTCCGCGTCGCCGAGCGGCAGGCCGACGGCAAGTGGCATGTCAACCAGTGGCTGAAGAAGGCCGTGCTTTTGTCCTTCCGGCTCAACCCGATGGAGATCATCAAGGGTGGTCCCGGCGAAGCGACGTGGTGGGACAAGGTGCCGTCGAAGTTCGATGGCTGGGGCGCTGTTGATTTCGAAAAGGAGGGCTTTCGCGCCGTGCCGGGGTCGATCGTGCGTCGCTCGGCCTATATCGCGCCGGGCGCCGTGCTGATGCCGTCCTTCGTCAATGTCGGCGCCTATGTCGATACAGGCACCATGATCGACACCTGGGTCGGGGTAGGCTCCTGTGCCCAGATCGGCAAGAACGTGCATCTTTCCGGCGGCGTCGGCATCGGCGGCGTGTTGGAGCCGATGCAGGCAGGTCCGACCATCATCGAGGACAATTGCTTCATCGGCGCGCGCTCGGAAGTGGTCGAGGGCTGCATCGTGCGCGAAGGCTCGGTGCTCGGCATGGGCGTCTTCATCGGCCAGTCGACCAAGATCGTCGACCGCGCCACCGGCGAGATTTTCTACGGCGAAGTGCCGCCGAATTCCGTCGTCGTCGCCGGAGCGATGCCGGGCAAGCCCTTTCCGAACGGCGAGCCGGGTCCGAGCCTCTACTGCGCCGTCATCGTCAAGCGCGTCGACGCCAAAACCAGGTCCAAGACCTCGATCAACGAATTGCTGCGCGATTGATCTTTGCGCAAAGCGGGCGCACCTTCCGCCGGCGCGACAATCGGTCGCGCGGGTTCATCATGGAGGGGTGACATGGACTGGAAGTATCTGCTCACAAGTTTTGACGGTCGCATCAACCGTGGCAAGTTCTGGGCCGCGATTGGCGTTTTCATCGTCATTGGCATCGTTGCCTTTATTCTCGATGCGATCCTCGGTACACGCATCACCACGGCCAGTGGCGCCCAGATCGGCATCATCGGCATTCTCATCGCTCTGGCCTCGATCTATTTCGCACTCGCAGTCTACGCCAAGCGCTGGCATGATCGCGGCAAGTCGGGCTGGTGGAGCCTGATCATGCTGGTGCCATTGATCGGCCCGATCTGGTTTCTGGTGGAATGCGGCATTCTCGAAGGCGCCAGGGGCGCCAATCAATATGGACCGGACCCGCTTGCCTGACAGATCAGATCTCACCTGGCTTTTCTTCAAAACCTCGGGCCGCGTCAGTCGCGCGGCCTATTTTCTTGGCGGGTTGCTCGTCGCCATCATCCAGGCCTTCCCGCTCTACCGCTTCACGCTGGTGCCGGAAGGTTCGGCCGAGAGCAACATGTGGTCGTTCATCTTCTTCGTCGCCTTCATCGCCTCGCTGTGGTCGAACATTGCCCTGGCGGTCAAGCGGCTGCACGATTTGGACAAGCCGGGCATTGCGGCGCTGATCTTGTTCGTGCCGGTGGTCTCGATCGTGGCCTTCCTTGTGTTGTGCCTGTTTCCGGGGCAGCCTGGACCCAACCGCTACGGCCGGCGCACCAACGAGCCAGCACAACCCTGAGGTTCGATCGGACATGCGCTACCGTACGCTTGATCCGAAACTGATCATCGAGACCGCAGAACGGCTGGAGACGCGCGTTGCGGAGCGTTTCCCCGATGCCGGCCTGCGCGGCGTTGCCGCCGAACTGGTCTCGCTGTCGCGCGACCTGGCACAGGGCGCCAAGGCCCTGGAAGCGCCGATCTGGTGGCTGCGCGGCCTCATCGTCGCCGCTGTCGTTGCCGGCGCACTGATGTTCATCTTCGTCGGCACCGTCCTGCCATTCGACCGCATTTCCAAACCGGGTGATGCCGTCCAGTCGGTGCAAGGCATCGAAGCTTCGCTCAACATGTTCATCCTCGCCATTGTCGGATTTCTCGCCTTGATCCGCTCTGAGGAGCGCATCAAGCGCAAGCAGGTCTTTCGCCAGCTGCATGGCCTGCGCTCGCTGATCCACGTCATCGACATGCACCAGCTGACCAAGGATCCGGCGGCGCTGTCGGCCGATTTCAAGCCGACGTCGCATTCGCCCGCCCGCATCACCAATGCCGCCGACCTGGCGCGTTACCTCGACTATTGCTCCGAAATGCTGTCGATCACCGGCAAGATCGCCGCATTGTTCGCGCAGTCGGTCAATGACGACGTGGTCATCGACGGCGTCAACGACATCGAGAACCTGGCGTCCAACCTGTCGCGGAAAATCTGGCAGAAGATCACGTTGATCGACGGCCGGCCGGTGCAACAATCTGCTCCGGCGCCAGGCCCGGCGAGCCAAGCCGCTCCGCTTCCGCCGCGCGCACCAAGGCGATGATCCGCTGAACCGTCGGCACGGGCGTGCCGGCCTTCCCCGCCAGCCGCAAGATGGCACCTTGCAAATCGTCGATCTCCGTCGGCCGGCCGCGCTGAAGATCGTCCCACATCGACGAGCGCGCCTGCGGGTCGATCGCCAGCATGCGCCGCGCCAAGAGCCTGAACAGCCAGTCCGGCAGCCTGAGCACTTTCGGCAGCAGCGCCGGCCGCAGGCCGGCGATCCGCGCCGGCTCGATGCCGGACGCTTTCAGTGCCGTCAGCGCCTCGTCGATCTGGCCGGCCAGGATCAGCCGCCAGCGTCGGTCGGCCAGTTCGGTTGCCAGCGGCAGGCCGGAAAGCGCCACCAGCGCGTTGTTCAGATTCATCAGCAGCTTACCCCACAGCACCGCCTTCATGTCGCCATGCGCTTCAACCGCAAACCCTTCGACGCCAAGCAGGCCGACCAGGCCGGCATCGCCATCCTCGACCATCACCTTGCCGTCGCTGGCGCGGTGCACGCGCAGCGGCAGCTCGCCGTCCGGCGACTGCACCACATTGAACGGCACCATGCCGGCCAGCACCGTTCGCCGGCCAAGTCCGGCACGCAGCCTGTCGGCATTGTCGACACCGTTCTGCAGGCTGATCACCACGGCGTCGGGCCGGGCATGAGCTTTGATAAGATCCGCCATGTCCTGAGTGGCGCCGCTCTTGACCGTGACCAGGATCACGTCCGCCTGCGGCAGGGTGGCGGCCGGATCGGTGGTGACGGCAAGCGCCTCCGGCTTGATCGAGCGATCGCGGCCCTGGAGGTCGCTGACCCGCAATCCACCCTGCCGCAACGCTGCCTCGATGCGCGGCCGGGCCAGCAGAATGACCTTTCGGCCGGCCAGCGCCAGGCAGCCGCCGGCATAGCAGCCGATGCTGCCGGCACCGGCTATGACGATCCGTTTGTCCTTGTCTGCCATCCTGTCGCCCGCGCCGGGTCGCAACTATACGACATGAAAACCATAATATCGGCGGTATCGCCAGCCATGAGGCTGGCCCCTATGTCTGGCCGTGACAGGCCCTGCGCTTTCGACTATCGCTTTTGCCATGACGCTGCCGACCGATCCTGCCGAAAACCTCGCCGCCCTTATCCGTTGCGCTTCGGTGACGCCCGCTGAGGGCGGTGCGCTGACCGCGCTGGAGACGATGCTCAAACCGCTCGGCTTCCTGGTCGATCGGCCGGTGTTTTCCGAAGACGGCACGCCCGATATCGAAAACCTCTATGCAAGGCGTTCCGGCAATGGCCCGCATCTGATGTTCGCCGGCCACACCGACGTGGTGCCGGTCGGCGACGAAGCCGCCTGGACGCATCCGCCCTTCGCCGCCGAGATCGCCAATGGCGAGATGTATGGCCGCGGCGCCGTCGACATGAAGGGCGGCATCGCCTGTTTCATCGCCGCCGTGGCGCGCCATGTCGAGGCCAATGGCGGTCCGAAAGGCTCGGTCTCGCTGCTGATCACCGGCGACGAGGAAGGCCCCGCGATCAACGGCACGGTCAAGCTGCTCGAATGGGCGGCTTCCAGGGGCGAGAAATGGGATGCCTCTGTCGTCGGCGAGCCGACCAACCCGGATGCGCTGGGCGACATGATCAAGATCGGCCGCCGCGGCTCGATGTCCGGCGCCGTCACCGTCAATGGCCGCCAGGGCCATGTCGCCTATCCCTTGCTTGCCGACAATCCGGTGCGCGGGCTGATGAGCCTGGTCGATGCCTTGCTGCATCCGGTTTTCGACAAGGGAACCAGGGATTTCCAGCCGACCAATCTGGAAATCACCTCCATCGATGTGGGCAACCCGGCCACCAATGTCATCCCGGCCAAAGCGACCGCGACCTTCAACATCCGCTTCAACGACACCTGGACGGACGAGACCCTGCAGGCCGAAATCCACAACCGGCTCGACCAGGCGGCCAGGCGCAAGAAGTACCGGCAGGGCAAGAAGATGCCGGTCGACTACGAGCTCGTCTGGCGCGACCGGCCGAGCCATGTCTTCCTGACCCGTGACGACAGGCTGATCGAAATGCTGCGCGGCTCGATCAAGTCGGCGGTCGGCAAGGAGCCGACGCTGTCGACCTCCGGTGGAACCTCCGACGCGCGTTTCATCAAGGACTATTGCCCGGTGGTCGAGTTCGGGCTGGTCGGCAAGACCATGCACATGGTCGACGAGCGCGTCGCCATTGCCGACCTCGAGACGCTGACGCAAATCTACCAGCGCTTCATAGAAGACTGGTTCGGACAGGGCTGAACAGCATGCTTTCGGCGGACGAAACCCAAGCTTCGCTGACGGGCGCCTGGCGATTGATGCTCGGCAGAGCCGACGGCCTGCGCCTGCTCGACCTGTCGGCCGACGGCTTCTGGAATTCCTTCTTCGCCATTGTCGTTGCAGCACCGGCGCTGATCGTCGGCTGGGTCGGCATCGCCAACGAAATCGGCGATCCCGACGCCTTCGCGGGGCGCTTCAGCATGCTGGTGCGCCTGGCGACGGTCGACATCGGCTCCTGGGTGCTGCCGCTGGTTGCGCTCGCTTTCATCGCGCCGCGCGCCGGCATAGGCGGCCGCTTCGTCCACTACGTCGTTGCCAGCAACTGGGCTTCGGCCATCACCGCCTGGCTGATGCTGCCTTCGGCGCTGATCCGGCTTTTCCTGTCGTCCGCAAGCCAGGTTTCGAGCCTTGTGTCGCTGTTCCTCTTTGCCCTTTCTATGGTGCTGACCTGGCGCATGACAAATGCCACGATGGGCAGGGGCGCAGCGGTCGGCACGGCCGTTTTCGTCGGCATGTTCATTGCGTCGCTGCTGGTGCTGTTCGGCCTGCAGACGTTGCTCGGCATCACCGTCCCGGACGATGTCGGAGTTCAGAGCCTTTCCGGGCTCGTCTCGACCGGATAATCGACACCGGTGAGAAACAGCCCGTCGGGCGGCGCCACCTGGCCGCAGGCGGCGCGGTCGCGCGCCTCGAGCGCTGTTTTCAGGTCGGCCGCGCTCCAGCCGCCGTCGCCGACACGCTTGAGCGAGCCGACCATCGAACGCACCTGGTTGTGCAGGAACGAGCGCGCCGAAGCCCTGACCTCGATCATGTCGCCTTGTCGGCTCACATCGAGCCGTTCCAGCGTCCTGATCGGGCTGTTGGCCTGGCACTGGGTCGAGCGGAAGGTGGTAAAGTCATGCCGTCCGAGCAGGACCTTTGCCGCTTCGTGCATGGCGCCGGCGTCGAGCCGCTTCGGCACCCACCACACCTTGCCCTTGTCGAGCGCGGCCGGCGCGCGGCGGTTCAGGATGCGGTAGAGATAGTGGCGGCCAATGGCCGAGAAGCGGGCGTCGAAACTGTCGGAGACCACCGTCGCTTTCAGGATGGCGATGCGCGCCCCGGTCGCCTGCAGATGGGCGTTGACGGCATCGCGCACCTTGTCGCTCGGCCACGCCTTGACGAGGTCGACATGCGCCACCTGCGCGGTCGCATGCACGCCGGCATCGGTGCGGCCGGCGGCGCGCAGCCTGAT
>NZ_RZQE01000200.1:0-10166 GCF_004022955.1 Mesorhizobium sp. M7A.F.Ca.US.002.01.1.1
GAACTCGCCCTTGTAGTCGGCACACCAAAGATCGTTAGGGCGACAGCCGTTTGAAAGTGGTGTCCCCGTCGCCCTGTTGCGCCTGCGCTTGCGGCGCTCGACCATGCCGTGGCGGTCGAGCACGGCATGCACCGTCGAGATCGCGGGCCGGTGCACATCCGGATACAGCCGGGCCAGCCGCTCGCGTATCTTCGGCGCACCCCATGTCGGCTTGTCTTGCTTGAGGCGCACAATCAGCTTCTCGATTTGAAACGGAAGCTGATTGGCGTGGCGATAGGGCCGCCGCGATCGGTCCGTCAGCCCTCCAGGCCGCTGTCGTTGTAGCGCGTGAGGATCTTGTAGCCGGTCTTGCGCGAGATATCGAACTCCCGGCAAAGCACCGCCATCTTCTCGCGTCCAGCAGCCGGGCGACGAACTTCAGCCGCTCTTCCATGACGTTACACTCCTTCCAAGGCACCTTGCTCTCCTTGCAAAGGGCCGAAAGTGTAACCCATCTATCCGGAATGAACTGTCACCCATCTCTCGGGAAGGAAAGTCATGGCCAAGGCAACTGGAAGCCGAATTTTCTTTTAGAGTATGAATCAGCGCCGTCTGCCGAAAAGCGCGTCCACGATCTTCCCTTTTGAAACGACCGTGCAGGGCTGGGGCAGACGGTAGTCGAGCACCGCCCATCCGCGTCAAGTCAGGTAGACCTCCTGCCCGTCGCGGAAGAGGCGTCGCTCGGCTGCCTGTATGGAAAGCGTCCCAACCGAAAATTGCGGCTCCGGAAAATGCCCATGGCGACGTGCCACTGCATGGATACGCGCTGAGAGTTCCCCCAGATCGAACGGCTTGACCAAATAGTCGTCGGCTCCAGCGTTGAAGCCCTCGATGCGATGCGAAATCCGATCGCAGGCTGTCAGAATGATGACCGGTGCCGATTCAAGTTCCTTGATCAGCTCCCGCAGATAGTCGATCCCATTGCCGTCCGGCAGGTGAACGTCGAGCAAAATAAGGTCGTAGCCGACCACAGCTGCATAATCGCGCGCTTCGGACAGGTTCTTGGCCCAGTCGACCGCGTGGCCACCAGCCACCAAATGATCGTGCATAGCACTTCCAAGGTCCTTATCGTCTTCAGTGAGCAGTATTCGCATCATGCTGCCGAGCTCCGGTATGAGGGCAAGGCTCCATCTTATTGGTCGAAGCTGACAATAGGCTGAACCGGCGGCAGCGAATTATTTGGGGAGCTTTCAGGCTGCTGTCAGCTACAACTTGCAAGAAAGGGGTCGTTAACAAAGCCAAACGAAGAGCCCCTATGAAACCCGTCCTGAACTCGGCACTTTTGCTCAATGTGACCCCCGGCGGCTGCATCAGCAAATTGATTTGGGAAACAGGCGCGCCGGTTCTAATGACCGACGCAGGCCGAGGTCTGGAGCTGGACCAGCGAACGGCGTCTTCGGTTTTTCAGGCAACAGCCACATGGAAGAATATGATTGGCTCGACCATGCGCCGAGCTTTGTCGAACGGATTGGTCGCGGGCGCACTACCACAGATTATGGCAGGTTTACGCCCTGGCCTTGACACCCGGGGTGATCGTCACCGGCGGAGCCGCGGCGTACTGATCGGATATCTAACGTCGCTGAGTCTCTCGTCGGTGCAGTGGATCTCTCGGCTTAGCCATCATGCAAAAAACGACGGTTCCGCGACACCACTTTTCAGGTCCGTGACACAGGCTTTGTGAGCCGATCTGTTGTTCTTACCCCAGGCTAATGGCTGAACAGCTCTGTCGCCGGCTCGATGCGCCAGATGGCGCGATGTTTTGAACCCTTTCACGAGGCGACGGCAGCAGCCGACCGGCTCTCCTATCGCGGCTCCCGCGATCCACACACCCAACAAGGGAATCTACCATGGTAATGAAGGCACCGGTTGCCGACGCTAGGAATGGGTCGGTAGTAGATCGGCTGGTCGGCATCGACCTCGCTCGGGGCCTGGCTGTCTTCGGGATGTATGCCGCCCATCTCGGTCCCGACCCCGGCGAAGGAGGACTAGTCGGGTTTCTGATGGAACTAACCCATGGGCGGCCGTCGGCCCTGTTTGCCGTATTGGCCGGTTTTTCAATCCTCCTGATTACAGGTCGCAAGGCGCCGAAGTCGGGGATAGCCGGTAGACAGGCCATCGCCAGAGTCGCAATTCGTGCCCTTGTTTTGCTCGCGCTTGGCTCAATCCTGGGCTGCCTCGGTACCCAGGTCGAAGTCATCCTAGAATACTACGGAATTTGCTTCTTGTTGGTATTGCCGCTCCATCGGCTCAGCGCATATCAGCTGGGCTTGATCGCTGCCGCTACGGCATTAGTTCTCCCGCAAGTCCGTTCCTCCCTTCTGTCGGTTGCCCCCAACCTCCTCGACCCGGTCTTCAACCTCATGGTCAACGGCTACTATCCCGCGGTGACCTGGGTTCCTTTCCTCATCGCTGGCATGGCCATCGCGCGCCTTAATCTTAATACGCTAGCAGCGCATTGGCGCCTTGGTCTGGCGGGGGTCGCGCTGGCCGTGTTGGGCCATGGGGGATCCTTGCTCGCGCTGAGTTCCCGCGCTTTGACTGAAACCTCCTTGTGGTGGTCTGACGTTGACGGCGCTTTTGAGCCTTCCAAGTCGTCATTTATAGTCAAGTCGTCATGGATAGCCGCACCTCATAGCGAAACGACGCTTTCGATCGTGGGCAGCACCGGTTGCGCAATGATCATCTTGGCGGCTTGCATGCTCGCTGTGGATGCGCTCCCGCGTCTGCGAAAGCTGGTCTGGCCAATAATCGCAGTCGGCTCGATGTCTTTGACGGCCTATGTGCTGCACATTGCGGGAATAGCCTATCTTATGAAGATAAACATTTTCAAAGACGAGAGCCTGTCCACGCTCTTTGGCTTCGTTGTGGTTATCAGCACTTTTGCGGTGCTTTGGCTGCGCATCTTCCAGCGAGGACCGATGGAAGTGCTGATGGGTAGGGTCGCAGATCTCGCGCGTCACATCCGCTGAGCACCGCCGCGCCCCGGCCTCCCGATCACATTACGGACAAGGTGGGGCTTTGTCCAAAGCTTGTTCGCGGCAGGGGAGGGTACTTCCTCCCAGCCTGCCGCCTTGTTGATGGAAGCTAAAACGGTCGCGCAGGCGCTAGAGTTGCATCGGCATAATCAGCTTAAACTCGCGAAGTTAAACCCGCGGTTGGTCTATCTCGGCCCGCCTCACCTGAAAGGCTAAGGTATCCGTTTCGGTCAAGGGTTTTAGGGGCCATTTTCGCTGCGCCTTGAGGAGAGCGTTTGCTAGGATGAGGAGCTTTCGCAACAAGATGATGACCTTTGCGGGTTTGCCTGCCGCCTTTAGCGCCTGGTATTTTGCCTTGAGGTCGGGGTTGAAGCGCAGGGCGAAGGGCCGGGCATGTAGAGGGCCTGGCGAACATTGGCCCGGCCGCCCCGGATGAAGGCGCGGCCGCTCCATTTTGCCGAGGCCGGCGAGGCTTGCGGCCTTTGGTTCCGAGTTCCGGCATGTCGATGGTGAGTGTGCAGGCGGTGGCATCCGATGCGCCATATGCTGGTCAGGATTTCGCGGCGCTGGACAGCGTCGGGATCGGCTTTCATGAGGGTAAGCATCGTCTGATCGATATCGCTGAGTTCACGTGGATCTGCTTCCAGCCACTCGTTGTTGTGGCGCCTGAGCAAGGCAAGCGGTCAAGGTCTGGCTCTGGTGCTGGCTGCGGTGCGATCCCCGCACGGGCCAGGTGCCGATCGTGTCGACGATCCACCTCGCCGCGACCAGAGAGCTGCTACTCTCTTCCGCTGTTCATTCTGGCCTCTTCGCAATGAATGTCATAAAATCACCTGTCGCAATTAATGGTTTTTGATTTGGCTCCTACAGCTGGCAGATATCGCCGAGAGTTCCGCAGAGAGCGTCGAAAGTTTTGGCCGCCTTCTTCCGCAGCCGCGCCTTGAGTTTTGAGCAGACCTGTCTTGATCGGGTTGAGATCGGGCGAGCATGGCGGCAGGATCAGGAGCCAGTGCCCCTTTGGCCAACCAGTGGGCGGCGCGTACCTTGCCGACAATCTGGGGTTCCGAACCCGACAGTTGGTTTTCAACCCGACAGTGGCCCGCCTCAGAGCAGGCTACCGCCCTTCGGAGCAGGCAGAAGCTAATCGAGGTTCGCGGGTTCCGGTTTGAATGTGCAGGTCGCTGCGCGCCTGATCTTTCGGTCTGGCGGCACATGACAAAAACTCTCATTTTGGCCGACGATACCCGGTCAGGAGCGGGTATCGCAGTCGAGAAGCGACCCGAGCACGTCCACAAGATGTGCCGAGTTTGCAAGGTGTGTCATTGTTTCTGTCAACGTTCGAGCGACAGCGCACGACGAAACGTCTGGCATACGCCTCGTCTGGCACGCGCCTCGCATATGTTGCAGTTGCTGCTGGAGATCAGGCGATCGAGTGGGCCTTGCAATTTTCCGATTTTGATGCGCCTAAAGTCTCGTGTACAAATCAGGCTGGCGTGAATGGCCTGCCTAAGTTGCGACTTATTACAAAGGAATGGATATGGCGACTGGAACGGTGAAGTGGTTCAACAGCACGAAGGGTTTTGGTTTTATTCAGCCTGACAACGGCGGTCAGGATGTCTTTGTCCACATTTCCGCTGTTGAACGAGCGGGCCTGTCGACCCTTAATGAGGGCCAGAAGATCAACTACGAGGTGGAACAGGATCGCCGCACGGGAAAGTCCTCTGCAGGCAGCCTCAGCAAGGCTGGCTAACGGTCCGGGAAAGCCTTGGCAAGGTTCGTCATCGCCGGAACGCATTGACGGCTCGAAACCCGGGCCGGAGCATGCAAGTTAATGCCGCGGCAGGGATTGCTGGAGCCATCATGAATTACTCTGGAAATGAGGCTCTTGGACGGGAAAGGCGGGGCTCATCCCCGCCCTTTGATTCCGCGCAGATTGGGCCAACGGCTGCTGCGCGTCCGAACGACTGTTGATACGGATTTAGGCTGCGACCTTCTTGCGGGTCCGTTTCGCCGGCGCCGTGGCTGGGGCTTCCGGCTCTTTCGGTTTGCGGCCGAGTCCCATGGTCTTGGCCAAGGCGGAGCGCGCAGCGGCGTAATTCGGCGCCACCATGGGATAATCCGACGGCAGACCCCATTTGGCGCGATATTCGTCTGGGGTCAGACCATAGTGCGTCGCCAGATGGCGCTTTAGCGATTTGAATTTCTTGCCGTCTTCAAGGCTAATGATGTAGTCCGGTTCGATCGACTTTTTGATCGGGACAGCAGGTTTTTTTACAGGCACAGGCTCTTCTGCCGGTATGAGTCCAGCCGTGCCGTTTAGAGCCCCGTGCACTTGGGCGATCAGGGCAGGAAGCTCCCCCGCCGGGACGGGGTTGTTGGAGACGTAGGCTGATACAACATCGGCAGTGAGCTCGATGAGGATGTCGGTCTTGTGGGGTTCTTCTGTCATAAACTTCTCCGGGCAGCTTGAAACACAGTTGGGCGAAGTGTCGCTTCATAGTGGCGGTTGCCGCTGAAAGCAAATGGATCGACGGGTGCGCTGCTCCTCCACCATTGAAGTCTCGGCGACGCATCCCGTCATCGTCCATCGCTAAAGGCAGCGTATTGAATTATGGGAGCGGTCGCGCCCGCCCCACCATAGCGATACAGCAAGACAATCAAAAAAGCCGGTCTTTGCTTGGCCCCAAATCTTTTCTCCTTTCGTGAACGCTGAGCTGCCAAGCTGCTACAGTTCACCTCGCGGGGCAACCGTGCACAACACAGGAGTTGCCCGAGCGATACATTCTTCACTTGCCGCTTATCAGCGCTGGTGATTGCACTTTGCAGCCTGCCTCCGGACCCGCAGCGCTCACGCTGTTGGTTTTGCGCCTGCAGGCGTCGGAAGTCGGATCGCCGCAGCTAATTTCCTCAGGCGGACGAATTCAACAAATCGATTGTTTGGATCGAAGGCATCCACACCATCGATGCCTCTAGAATATGATCCAGCTACAATCACCGTGCTGTAATGGCAGGGACGGCCAGCACAAGCGCGACACGATCCGGCGGGTCCATCGCTGCGTTACGTATTCATGGCTACTGCATCGGGCGCTCGGTCGACCGCCTTAAGCCAGGTCGCCGCATTGCGAGACGGTGACCGGCGAGGGAGAGGGCGCTCTGGCAACGAAGCGAGGCGGGTGGCCTTGCGGGTGGCCGCGTGATGTCATCCGGCTCTCCTGCCGATCTCTGCCGGCCAGATCTGGAGCAACTGTTTTGCATAGATATGGCTCTCTTCAGGGGGCCATCTATGATGGGAGCCGAGCGCGTGTTCGAGCCGGGGAACAGGCTGCGCATGCACTGTGCCCACCTATTGCGATCGTGCTAACCTTGGTTGTTCGGACTTGCCGTTAAAGGCAAGCGACAGATTGAAGTTATGCTGCACCATCTGATTGCCTGGCTCGTTTTCGAGAGCTCGCCGATACAGGGCCTGTGCCGCGTCATGCCGCCCCTCAATGTCCAAAATCACGCCCTTCGCATTCAATGCACGTACGTTTCCTGGGGCTGCAACCAAGACGCTGTCGAGCACCTCAACCGCTTCGTGCGGGCGCTTCTGGCCCACCAAGGCATTTGTAAGTCGTATCGCCGCATCAACATTGTCCGGGTGCTGCTTCACCTCATCCCGCAAAGCCCGCTCTTGAACATCCTGACCAACTTCGCGCAAAATGCGTTCGCGCATAGCCGGATCGATTTGATCGGCGCTGAGCAACTCGGGGGAAGATGTCTCCTGCACGGAAAGAGCCGGCTTTTGCCAGCTGGCGCAACCGCCCAAAGGCAGAATGGCGAGTACGGCAAAAAGAAGTGAGTTCCGGCGCAGAAACATAGGCGATGGAGAAACTGTATTACTATTCATGTTATCTCTCAGTTATCGGGGAGGCGCGTGGCGTTCAGTTAGGAAAGGTGGGACTACTCTAACAATCCGCTGTTCGATCCGTGCGGGAGTGTGACGGATCCTGCGGGGCGAATTGTAAAGTCGGAGGCGAGGTCTTGATAAGACAGCACGGCGAGATCAACCCCGTTTCGCGTCAGAAAGCCGCGGACGAAACGTCGGACATCCATCGACGTCAACAGAATAGGGCGGGTTTGACCCGGTTCTGCGTTCGAAAGGACCTGACGTATCTGTGATAGCATCGCTTCGCTTTGCCGATCCTCCAGTGCGAGATAGGGGCCTGCATCCGAATCTCGAACCGCGCCACGCATCACATCCTCGCTCTCGCGCTCGACGACCAGGGCGGACACGATGCCCTCCGTGTTGGCATGGCGGTGGCAGATCTGTCGCTTCAAACCAGAACGGACATATTCCGTCAGCAGGGCAACGTTCTGCTCACGCTCGCTCCATTCGGCCAATGCCTCCAACACGAGACGGGTGTGGCGGATTGGGATACCTTCCTCCAGGAGGCGGCGCAGAACATCGGCAATCCGAGGAATCGGCGTCGTGCGTAGCACCTCTTTCACAAGCTCAGAATATTCCTGCTCCATTCGGCCCAGGAAATGTCGGGTCTCTTGGATGCCCACCAATCGCGGTGCGTAGCGGGTCAACGCTGCATGGACGCGCAAGGCGAGGAGTTCGCCGGGAGCCCTATGCTCCGTGCCGGCGCCCGTAAGGGCCTTTGCAGGGGTATGTTCAACCGGGAGTCTGTCCGTTTTCGGCTCACGTCTAAGGGGGACACCGCTCGAGTCGACGTGCGCTACATCGGCTCGGAGCGCCATCTGGTTTGGATCTAAGGCGTCCTGTTCGACTGGCACGCCCTCGACATCAATTCGGAATTGCGATTCAGGCAGCTGCTCGTCAACCAAGACAGGGATGCGAGGAACGATAATGCCCAGATCGGCTGTGACCAGGAGCGAAACGCGCCCAATATGTTTTTGCAATTCGGCTTGATCGACCGCCTGCATAAGATCTGGCGCTAGAAAAAATGCGATCGGGAATTCCTTCGCAGGCGCGGCTTGCTTAGGCTCCGCTGCAGTTCCACCTTTCGCATCGGCAGTGCCGGCGCCCAGCACATCAGCCTTGACAATGCTTACCGCAGCGAACACTGCGGCCAGCATCAGAAAGACGGGGAGGGGAAACCCAGGAACGAACCCCATTACAACCAGGACGCCGGCCGCCAGTCGCAAGGCTCGAGTGCTGGCCGTGAGCTGACTGACCATTTCTGTACCGAGGTTGATCCTCGCCGTCCCAGTCACACGGGTGACGATGGTCGCCGCAGTAATGGAGAGCAGAAGGGCCGGAATCTGCGATATCAATGCATCGCCTATCGTCAGCAGAGTGTAGTGATGCAGTACCTCGCCGAAGGACATGCCCTTGGAGAGCAGGCCGATCGAAATTCCACCCAGCATGTTGATGCAGATAACCACCAGCCCGGCGATGGAATCGCCCTTCACAAATTTCATCGCGCCGTCCATCGCGCCATAGAGTTGGCTTTCCTTCTCCAATTCGGCGCGCCGCCGGCGGGATTCGTTGGCATCGATGTGGCCGTTGCGTAGCTCTGCGTCGACCGCCATTTGCTTGCCCGGCAGAGCATCCAGCGTGAAACGCGCCGCCACTTCTGCCACCCGTTCGGCACCCTTCGCGAGGACCATGAATTGCACCATGGTGACGACCAGAAATATGACGAAACCCACCACGATATTGCCTGAAATGACGAAATCGCCAAAAGTATGAATAATGCTGCCGGCCTCCCCCTCGGCCAGGATCAGTCGCGTCGTTGCGACCGTGAGCGCGAGACGGAATACAGTGGAAATCAAAATAACGCCGGGCAAAGAGGAAAAATCAAGTGGAGTACTGACATACAGGGCAACCATCATCAGCAGTATGGCCAACCCCATATTGAATCCTATCAGGGCGTCGACCACCACGACCGGGATAGGCATGACCATCATCGCGACAGCCAGAAGCAGCATCAACGCAACCATTAAATCCGGGCTGGCCGGCGCACGCTTGATGAAGTCACGCAGGACGTTGGCCATCGAGACACCTTTGCAATCGGTTGAGACTTACTCTGCTGTTACGCCATGAAACGTGGCTTTCGAACTCCGAAGGCGCCTCAGCCTTGGCCAGCGCGTGACCCTGCATGAGAGCCACAAGCAGGCGCGAAATGGCTGGGCAGCAAATGTTTCCAACGCAGCCAGCTTGTCAGCACCGAGCGCGACAGGATGTTTGGCTGGCCATAGAGTGCTGCTTGATGGGGCCTGCGAGCTTTCAATATTGGAGAGCAGCAATGCGGCCATTCCTGCTCAGCAGCACACGGCTGTCCTCAATACGTTCGACCACCCATCCATCAGCCAAAATGGCGCCGACAAAATACTTCTCGCTGTCGATGACAATATATGGTTGGACCCCATGCCACACAGCTTCGACCGCGATTGCGGATGGCGCCTTCTCCTCTTTGATGAGCACTCCGTTCACCAGTGTTAGAGTACCCTTGGTGCGACGATCGAACGATTGCTGAAGCTTCTGCCAACTGATGACCGATTCAGACGTGACGGTGCCTTCGGCGGTCACAACACCCTTTGCCGACCCAATCTTGACGTCGAGAAGACCCGCTCGATCGACTTCCTCCTGCAGCTCTTGGGCCGCTGCCTCCGTAAGTTCATTGTCAGCGCGGTGACTGATCGTTCTGGACGCGACTTCAGCCCGAAGTGAATTGGGGCTCGATCCACTTGCATTGCCAAGATAGGAGATCGTGCCTGAAAGCGCGCCGATCCCGAGTGAGCTGATTATGACCATGGCGAGCACACCGATCGGTAGGCGCGGTATGCCGGTCGAACCAGGCGGCTCTGCATCCTGCACGGACAAAGCAATGGACATCTCGCCTACGAGCAGGACGACAGGAAGGGGCACAACAACGGACTGGCCTGCGGCGATATTCCGGTTGCCCTCGATACTGAGTCCGGGTGCAAGCGCCTCCAGTTCGATCGACTTGCCAAGAAGAGTTACACGAAGGTGATGCGGTGCCAGTCCCTGCTCGACAAAGACCAAATCGGCATCGAAGCCGCTGCCGATTAAACACTTTTGAAGATCCGTCTTGCCGGTCAGACCGCAATAGTGCCCCGAACGCACTTCGAAACGGAGGGAAACGGCGTCATCCACAGAGCATCTCTCAAACAGGATAGAAG
>NZ_RZQE01000201.1:0-10066 GCF_004022955.1 Mesorhizobium sp. M7A.F.Ca.US.002.01.1.1
GTTCAACGCCCAGGGACATGGCGGCGTCGATTTCTCCGGCATAATTAATTTTCTCAGGGGTAGCCCGGCGTAACCCGCGGATTTGGCGGATTTGGCGGATTTTTCCGGTTTCCTTCGGTGGAAAAAATGAAAATTTAGATTTGCTTAAGCTCTCGATAACTCCGCGGTAACGATGTCCCTATAAAACGGACTGTGAGGCGGACATCTCATCCGTCCGGCGCTCCGGATCAGGTCTCGCGTACCGGAGCCCGTAAGTTTCGACAAGTGCCATAAGTTTCGCAAAGTGTTTGCGTAGCGAAGCGCCATGCGTATCTGGCAAAACCGCGTTCCCGATGGAGCGCGGTTTTTGCGTTTTACCCTGCAGCACGTTTGAGACATCGATGAACCGGAAACTGTACTCCGGGATACCTCACATGCGCCCGCGGGCGCTTTCCGGATCATAGGGCGAGTCGGCGATCACCTTTGCCGCGCGGCGCTCGCCGAGGATCGAAACCTCGAGCTCGGTACCGGGCGACACAAGTTCCAGGGGCAGCAGCGCAAGTGCTATGTCGTGACCAAAAGTGTAGGAATAGCCCGCCGAGGTGATGTGGCCGACGAGCTCGCCTTCGCGGTAAACGCCCTCGAAGGCGAATGCGCTCGCACCATCCGTGTCGATCGACAGTGTGGCGATCCGGCGTGTAACCTGCTGCTGTTTCGCGACCAGTGCCGCCCGGCCGATGAAGTCCCTGTTGTCGAGGCTGATGAAGCGCTCGAGGCCGCTTTCCCAGGCGGACAATTCGGGGTTCATATCGCGGTACATGGCCCGGTAGGATTTATCGAGACGAAGCGATTCCAGCGCTTGAAGTCCGACCAGCCTCAGCCCGTGTGCCTCTCCCGATGCCAGAAGCGCATCCAGCAAATGCCGCTGGTAGCAGAGTGGATGATAGAGTTCCCATCCCAGCTCACCCGAATAGTTGACACGCAGCAGCCGTACGTCGCTGGCCATGCCGACGGTGCCGGACTGTACGCTGAACCATGGGAAGGCCTCGTTGGAGAGGTCGATCTCCGTCAGCGGCTGCAGTATGTCGCGCGCCTTCGGCCCAATCACCGTGAAGCTGCCGCGATCCTCCGTGACGTTGCGCAGATGCACGCTGCCGTCCTTCGGCAACAGCCGGTCGAGATCGTCAAGGTTCCAGCGTTCGGCGCGCGGCGTCGATATGAGATAGAACAGGTCGCTCTGCAGCCGCGCCACCACATACTCGGCCTGCACGCCGCCGGTCGGCGTCAGGTGATGGGCAAGAGCGACACGACCGGGACGCGGCAGTCTGTTGGCCAGGATTCCGTCGAGCCAGCCCTCGGCGCCCGGCCCGCCGACCTCGAACTTGGTCATTGGTGTCATCTCGACCAGACCGGCGGCCTGGCGGACAGCCTGGACCTCTGCGGCGACGTGGTTCCCCTTGGGGGTCCGGCGCCAGCTGTAGACATTGCGCGCCTCGACACCCGCGGGCGCAAACCAGCTCGGCATCTCCCAGCCGTTCAACACGTCCCATACCGCGCCAAGCTGACTTAGGCGGTCATAGGACGGGGCCGTTTTCTGCGGTCGCGCCGCCGGCATGTCCTGGCCCGGATAGTGCTGTACGGCGTGGGTGCCCCAGGCTTCCCGGACCTTGGCCCGGGTCCAGTTCTTGTTGGCATAGCGGCCGAACCTGCGGGGATCCAGCTCCGCCGTGTCGATGCTGTTGCCACCCTCCACGATCCGTTCGGAGAGGTAGTAGCCAATCGCACCGCCCCAAAGGATGCCCCCCGGCACCCCTTCGGCGAGCCAGACATTCTCCAGGCCCCACGCCTGCCCCATCAGCGGCAGCTCATCGGCCGTCATCTGGAAAGGTCCTCGCACATTGCGCTTGATGCCGGCGCGCCCGAGCGCGGGAACCAGTTCGGTGGCGCGCTCCCAGTTCCAGGAAACGGCATCGAAATCTTCATCGAGCAGATCGGCGCCGAACCATTCCGGGACGCCGTTTTCGGCGAACAGCTTGAGCTGCTCGGTGCGCTCATAGGGACCGAACATCAGCCCGTCTCCCTCTTCGCGCAGATAGCCCTCGTAACCCTCGTCCCTGAGGATCGGCATCTCCGGAAGACCAAGCCGTTTGCGTTCCACGATTTCGGGAACCGCCTCGGTGATCCAATACTGGTGCAGGATCGGAATCGCGGGAATGTCCAGGCCCAGCATGGCGCCTGTCTGGCGTGCGTAATTGCCTGTTGCAAGGATGACATGTTCACAGACGATCTCGCCGCGTGAGGTCTTGACTCTCCACTCGCCGCTCGGCATCCGCTCGAAACCCACGACCTCGGTATCAAGATGGATCTTCGCGCCGAGGTCGCGTGCACCCTTGGCCATGGCCTGGGTGACATCGGCGGGTGCAATGTGGCCGTCATCGGGATGGTAGAGGGCACCCAGCATGGTGTTGTTGTCGAGCAGCGGCCAGATCTCGCGCGCCTCCGCGGGCGATACGATCCGGGCCCGCACTCCCTGGACCTCGGCAACGTCCATGTAGCTTCTGTACTCGTCCAGCCTGTCGCGCGTGTTGGCAATGCGCAGTTGCCCGCATTTGTGCCAGCCGACGTTCTGGCCCGTCTCCGCCTCCAGGCCTTCATAGATCGCGATCGATCTGGCGATCATGCGGCCGACATTGCGGCTGCGCGCGTAAGAGGGGATGAGCCCCGCGGCATGCCATGTCGAGCCGGCCGTAAGCTGTGTTCGCTCCAGCAATGCCACATCGGTCCAGCCGCGCTTTGCCAGGCCGTAGAGAATGCCGGCGCCCACACAGCCGCCACCGACCACGACCGCACGAAAGGAACTCACCATATGCGCGTGCCCTTGTCTGAAATTGCCACCGGTCCACATGAACGCATGCGCATACTGTCAGACAGCATCCGGCTTTTCAGCATATTTCCTTGTCTGGAACGCTGCAGCGGTCACCCGACTGTTGGGCCACGAAGCCGGCCGAACTGTCAGCTGTCCCGCCCGCGTTCAGGCCGCTTTTTTGCGTTTTGCCCAGCTATATTCCGATTGCAGCATTCGGGATCGGGACATGATCTTCGTTGATCAGCACGATCGGCGCATCGGCTCCCTCGACCCTGACGACCAGCAGGCGCAGGCTCCACGTGCCGGCTGTCCGGACAGCCGTCGAATAGGCCGTGCCCTTGCCCCTGGCGCCGTGGACCGGAATGCCGAACTGGGCGTCACCAGCCCCATTCGCATCGACGTTGAGATGGCCGCCGACCCAGAAACTGTCGGTCAAATCATCACCCAACGCCGCCTTGACGCGGTCGTCGGCGCGAAGCCTGTCCATCGTCATGAGATAGGCATCGCTGCCTTTCAGGACGTAGGGAATGCTGCCGACCATCGTCGCGCAGCCGCCAATCCCGACCACCCAGACGGCAAGGCCGGCGATTGCCCAGTTGCGCTGCGTCTTGCGAAACTGCTCCGGGTCGCGCCAGGCGCGGTTCTGCCAGGCCCAGCGGCTGCCGCGTGCGCCCAGCACGATGATCATGATGATGTTGACGACAGGGATCAGCGCCAGCAACGCAATGAAGGTGCTGTTGCCGATGCCCCAGATCCAGTTGAGGAAGAAGGCGCCCCAGTTCCAGCGGTCGAGTTCGGCTGGAATTTCAGCCGGCTGGTTGAGCGGTTGTCCGGCCATCATGTCCCCAATCGGTAACGTACGGACTGATTCTAGCGCATGCGCTCCTCGATGCGCAAAATCAAAGTTTTGCAACCCCGGTCAGGTCTTGTTGGACAGCCGGCGAAAATTCGCTTTCACGGCACGGCTTGCCGGCTTCAGCGCGGCGCTGATCGAGCGCTCCGCCGCAACCCCGTTGAACAGCGACGGCGTGCGGCCGGAAAAGACTTCCGGCCAGAACCGCGATGCCGATTGCAGGAAAGACATTTGTGCCGCAAACGCGCCTTCGGCCATAGCGGCGGTCTTCTCGTTGACCGCACGCGCCGTCTCCGTACTCCATGGCTGGCGGCTCGCGCCATCCATGGCCATCAACGGCAGCCGCATCATCGCCACCAGCGGCGCCAGCATCAGGTCGCCGCCGATGCTGGCCGCTTCTCGCGTCCGTCGGCTCTTGCCGGTTTTTCTCATGGAAACAAACCCCTTGTGGCGGCCGAATCAGCCGCTGCCCCACACACTACGCGCTTGTGATGGAATTCGTTCCCTCGCCGCTTCGGCATGGTCTCAAGGCTGGGCGCGCCCGCCGAAGAGCGCCCAGCCAAGGGGTCGAGTTCTACCGCTTGCGAAGATCGGCTTGCGCCAGATCCAGCGCCTTCGAGATGCGGTCGCAGGCCATATCGATCGTATCGCGGGTCCAGATCAGCGGCGGCGACAGGATCATCGTGTCGCCGGTGGCGCGCAGCATCATGCCATTCGTGATGGCGTGATCCCGCACGGTTACCGCCGCACTTCCAGCCGGCAGGAACCGCTCCTTGGTCGCCTTGTCCTTGACGATCTCGATCGCGCCCATCAGTCCGATCGAACGGACCTCGCCGACCAGATCATGTCCGGCAATGCGCTCCTGCAACGCCTTGGCGAAGTAAGGGCCGGTGTCGTTCCGGACGCGGTCGACCAGCCCTTCGCGCTCGATGATCTCGAGGTTCTTCAGCGCCACGGCGCAGGCCACCGGGTGCCCGGAATAGGTGTAGCCATGGTTGAACTCGCCGCCCTTCTCGACCAGCGTCGAGGCGATGCGGTCGCCAACCAGCAATGCCGACAGCGGCTGATAGCCCGAGGTCAGCGCCTTGGCCGTGGTGATCGTGTCTGGCTCGATGCCGAGTGTCTGTGCGGCAAACCATTCGCCGGTGCGTCCATAACCGGTGATGACTTCGTCCAGCATCAGCAGGACATCGTATTTACGGCAGATGCGCTGCACTTCCGGCCAATAGCTCGCCGGCGGTATCTTCACGCCGCCGGCTCCCATGATCGGCTCGCCGATAAACGCGGCAACCTTGTCGGCGCCGGCTTCGAGGATCGCCTCCTCGACAGCCCCGGCCGCGCGCAGACCGAAATCATGATCGCTCTCGCCAGGCAGCGCCAGCTCATAGGCATAGGGCATCATCACATGGACGATGTTGGGCACCGCACCGTTGAGCTGCTTGTGCATACCATCCATGCCGCCGAGCGAGGTGCCGGCAACGGTCGAGCCGTGATAGGCCATCTTGCGCGAGATGATGCGGTTCTTCTCCGGCTTGCCCTCCAGCACCCAATAGTGGCGCACGAGGCGCAGCGCGGTGTCGTTGGCTTCCGACCCGGAAGAGCCGTAGAATACCTGGTTGACGTGCTTCGGCGCGATCTCCGCCAGCTTCTTGGACAGCAGCACTGGCGTCGGCGTCGAGCATTTGAAGAAGGAGTTGTAGTAAGGCAGTTCCTTCATCTGGGCATAGGCGGCCTCGGCCAGCTCGTCACGGCCATAGCCGATGTTGACGCACCACAGCCCGGCCATGCCGTCGAGGATTTCAGCCCCCTCGGAATCGTAGATGAAAGGGCCGTTGGCATGGGTGATGATGCGCGACCCGGCCCCGCGCATTTCCTTGTGGTCGGTGAACGGATGCAGATGATGCGCGGCGTCGATCTGCTGAAGCTGCGTCAGCGAATAATTCTGATAGGTCATGTCTGATCTTCCCTCTGGATTCTATCCGGCCAAGCCGGGGCGAATGCTTCAGAGGCAGAGAGGTGGCGAATAGCCGATGCGGGCACACAGCCGCAAAAGCTCGGCGCGCAGCGTGCGCGGTGACGGCGTCACCGCGACCCGCAATGCGCGAGCCTCAAATGCGTCAATCAACGTCCTGACGAGAGCCATGGAAGCCACCTTAGAGCAAAGGCTGCTCGAGGAGAACCACCCTTTGCTTGGCCCATAACTGAATGACTCTAGGCCTTGGCTGTCAGCGCCCTTTGCAGGAAGACATATTTCATCGCCGTCTGCGCCGCCTGCGGCCGGCGGTCGCCACGCCCGCCATGGCCGCCCTCGGTCTCCTCGAAGAACAGCGTCCTCGCATGGCCGGCTTCCTGCAAGCGGGCGGCCATCTTGCGCGCATGGCCGGGATGGACTCGATCGTCAGCGGTCGATGTGGTCAGCAGCACAGGCGGATAGGCGGCAGCGGCGTCGACATGCTGGTAGGGCGAGTAGGCTGAAAGCCACTTCGCGTCTTCGGGTTTCGACGGATCGCCATATTCGGCCATCCACGAGGCTCCAGGCGGCAATTCGGCGTAACGCAGCATGTCGAGCAGCGGCACCTCGATGATGACGGCGCCGAAAAGCTCGGGATGCTGCGTCAAGGAAACGCCGGTCAGCAAGCCGCCATTCGAACCACCCTGGATGCCGAGCGAGCTTGCTGTCGCGATGCCGCGCTTGACGACGTCCTGCGCGACCGCTGCGAAATCGTCGAATCCGTTTTGGCGATTGCCCTTGAGCGCCGCTTGATGCCAGGCCGGGCCGAACTCGCCGCCGCCGCGGATGCATGCCTGCACATAGGCATTGCCTTTCTCCAGCCACAGCTTACCACGCACGCCGGCATAGCCGGGCAGCAGCGGCACTTCGAAGCCGCCATAGCCGTAAAGCAGCGTCGGCACCGGACCTTTCTGGTCGCGCCGCCTGACGACGAAATAGGGGATCATCGTGCCGTCCTTGGAGCGCGCCTCGAACTGTTCCGAGATCAGCGGCGAGGCATCGAAACGCGCCGGCTGCGACTTCACGGTGGCGAGCGTCTCGCCATTGTCGTCGGACCAGATGATCGAACTCGGGGTCAGGAAATCGGTGAAGGAGAAGGACACACTCGAGCCGAACTGCTCGGCATGACTGATGCCGACATTGCCATTTTCGGGCAGCGCCACCGGTTTCAGCGACCAGTTGCCATCCATGCGCTCGCAGACGACGACTTTGCCGCGCACATTGTCCATCAGGCTGACGAACAGCCGGTCCCGCGTGCGGGCAATGCCGGCTATGGAAACGCGATAGGCCGGCTCGAACAAGGTTTCGACAGGCCCGATCGCGCCGGTTTCGACCCAGCGCGCCAGGTCCAGCGAATAGAGGCCGTCGGGCTTGCAAACCGTGCCGTCGGGCGCCGTCCATGCACTGCGCACGCCGAACACGAGCTGATCCCTGAATATTGCCGTATCGGTCATGTCGTCCGGTAGCGGCAGCTGTTTGTTTTCGCCGGAAGGCAGCCGAAGGAAGATGTGCGAAGCGAAGAAATTCAGCGTTCGAGCCAGGACCAGATAGCGTCTGTCACCGTCGTACTCGACAGCGGCACCAACGGCGAGATCCTCTTTCTGCGCCTCGAAGATCGGCGTTGCGTCTTCCAGCTTGGTATCGCGCTTCCACAGCTTTATGATTCGCGGATAGCCGGACTCGGTCTTGTCGGCCTCGTCGAAAGCGGCCGAAACAATCACGGTGTCCTTATCCAGCCAGCTGAAACCCGACTTGGAAGCGGGTGCACGAAACCCACCCTCGACAAACGACTTGGTCGCGATGTCGAATTCGCGCATCTCGCTGGCGTCGCCGCCATCCGGCGACATCGAGACAAGGCAAAGGTTGAAGTCGGGATAGAGCCGGCTGGCGCCGCCAAAAACCCATTTTATCCCTTCCTCCGCCGCAAGCTGGTCGAAGTCGATGATCGTTTCCCAGTCGGGCTTCTCGGTCTTGTAGGAAGCGACGGTCGTGCGGCGCCAGAGGCCGAGCACATTGGTCTTGTCCTGCCAGAAATTGTAGACATGGCCGGCTTTTGCCGCGCCGACAGCGATGTTGTCCTCGGCCGTCATCAGGTCGAGCGCGGTCTGGAACGACGCCTGATAGAACGGATCGCCCTGCAATTCACCAACCGTGATCTCGTTCTGGCGATGTACCCAGTCCAATGACTGCTTGGCCGTCCTGTCCTCCAGCCAGAGAAAGGGATCGTCGGTCGTGGGGGCGGAATTCGGCGTCTGGGTGGCAGGCTTGGTCATGAGGTCTCCGATAAACGCGTTGCTTTGAAAAAGCCAACGCCGACAGGCCGTCGATATTCACCATGTTCAGCGCACAATTGAGGCTTTCCGCCGACCAGCGAGGCTCGCAATGGCCAGCGCCAGGCACAGCAGCCCAAGCGTGATCGGCAGTCCGCCGGCGCCCATAACATCCATGGCGCCCCCCGCCAGCGTCGGCACGGCGATGCCGCCGACGCCCCACATCAAGGAAAAGGCCGCATTGCCGGCGACCAGTGCGGAGCCGGTGAAGCGTTCGCCGAGCTCGATGATCGACATTGTGTAGATGCCGTAGGAAACCGCGCCCCAGACAAAGATCATTGGCCAGATCAGCGGCGACTCGATGAGAAGCGGAAGCAGGACGCAGCCGAGCACCGTGATCGCGACGCAGGCAAGCCGCACCAGGCGCGCGGAAAGCCTTTCCGCCAAAAGGCCGAGCGGCACCTGCATGGCGATGTTGCCGGCGATCATCACCGACAGCAGCGCCGACATGCGGGTTTCGGTGATGCCGTGATGGGTGCCATAGACCGGCAGCAACGCCAACGCACCCTGTTCGAAGCCGGCGGCGACTATGACGGCGAACAAAAGCAGCCACGCCAGCGGCACGAAACCCAGGACGGAAACCTGGTGCCCGGCCTCGTCGACCTTGGGCAAACGCGGCAGCACCGAGGCCAGGCAAATGCCACACAGCACGAAGGCGAAAATGCCGACGAGGAAGGGCGGCCAGCCCTCAGTGCCGACTGCAAGCAGGCACAGTGGCCCGGTCGCGAAACCGGCCGAGATGATCGTCGAATAGACACCCATGACGCGGCCGCGTCGGGCCGGCGGTGCCAGCGCGATCACCCAGATCTCGCTCAGCACATAGAGCGGATTGGTCACGACGCCGATCAGGAAGCGCAGGGGAAACCACAAATAGACATTTTGCGTCCAGCCGATCAGCGCCAGCACGACAGCCGAAAGGGCCGCACAGGTGAGCGCGGTGCGCCCTGCCCCGAATCGGCGGGCCAGCGCCGGGATCAACGGCGATGACAGAATGAAGCCAATCGGCGTCATGGCCGCCGACAAGCCGATCATCGCTGGCGAAACGCCCTGGCGCTGCAGGATGAAACTCAGCAGCGGATAGGACAACCCTTGCGCGATGGCGAACACCGAGACGGTCGCGATCACACCGGTGATCGCCGCCCATTGCATCGTCTCGTCCTTGTTCGATTCAACCAAATTCATGTACGCACCGCTGTCGGGCTGCAGGATTAGCGATTGAGTTGCGCAGAGGTAAGCCCCTGGCGGGCGAAAACTGCTTGCTCCAGACAGTGCCTGTCAGGAGGCTGGGCCTGTCAGGAGGCTGGGCCTGTCAGGAGGTTGGGCTTATCAGGAAGCTCGGCGCATGGATGAGCGGTACAGCGCGAACATCACCAGCACCGCGTCGAGAGCGGCAATAACCACCGGCAGCCCAAGTGGGCCGATGCCTTGCATGAGCAGGCCCGCACCGGGTGGGCCGACGATGCCACCAACGCCCCACATCAGCGCAAAGGCAGCGTTGCCGGCGACCAGCACAGAGCCCTTGAACCGGCTGCCGAGTTCGACCAATGCCATGGTGTAGACACCGTAACCGACCGCGCCCATCACCAGCAGCACCACCCAGATCAACGGCGTTGTGATCAGCAGAGACAGCAAAAGCGCGCAAACGGTTGTTGCCAGTGCGCAGACGATGATCATGGCGCGGCCGCCAAAACGCTCCGCCAGAAGGCCGAGTGGTATCTGCAGCAGGATGTTGCCGAGGGAAAGCGCCATCACCAGCGAGGCCAGAACGGCTTCCGCCAGGCCATAGCTGGCGCCGAAGACCGGGACCAGCGCATAGGTGCTCTGCTGGACCGCCGCCGAGACAAGCACGGCAAGCAGCAGCGCCGGCGCCATTTTGGCAAACCCGACAAGGCCGCTGGCAGGCTGGCCGTCATCCTCGAAGCCGGTGAGCTTTGACGAGACGGCGTGCAGGATCACCGCGCAGAGCGCGAAACCGGCGACGCCGACCATGAAAGGCGCCCAGCCCGACGTGCCGAGCAGGGTCAGCG
>NZ_RZQE01000202.1:0-10061 GCF_004022955.1 Mesorhizobium sp. M7A.F.Ca.US.002.01.1.1
AGATACGAAAGCGCAGCATCGCCGAAATCAGCGCCCGCATCGCCATCGTACGCGAGACTTTGGCCGGCTTCGCCTTCAAGTCGCATGACAGGGTGCCCTTTGTCTGGCTGACCCTGCCCGACCCCTGGCTTTCCGGCACCTTCAAGAACGCTTGCCTGGAGCACGGCGTGCTGATCGACGACGAGGACGAATTCAAGGCCGGCCGTTCCGAGCAGGTTTTCCATGGCGTCCGCTTCGGCGTTTCGCAGCCGAGACAGCGCGGGGATATCGCTGAAGGCGTTGCGGTGATCCGGCGACTTCTCGATGAAGGCCGCGCCGGCTACGACAGCTTCTCCTGACACTGCGTGGCTTTGTCCGGTTTTCCGTCGTTTTTCGTCAATCCATGGGTGTATCGGCCGCAAGGCTTGCGATAAGACGGGACTCAAAATCCCAACGTCCCGGATAAAAATCGCCGCCCATGACCATTTCCAATTCCGTGCCGATCACCCCCGAGCTCATTGCCTCACACGGGCTCAAGCCCGACGAGTACCAGCGCATTCTCGACCTCGTCGGGCGCGAGCCGAGCTTCACCGAACTCGGCATCTTCTCGGCGATGTGGAATGAGCACTGCTCCTACAAATCCTCGAAGAAATGGCTGCGCACGCTGCCGACCACCGGACCTCAGGTCATCCAGGGGCCGGGCGAGAATGCTGGCGTGGTCGACATCGGCGATGGCGACTGCGTCGTCTTCAAGATGGAGAGTCACAACCACCCATCCTACATCGAGCCCTACCAGGGTGCGGCGACCGGCGTCGGCGGCATATTGCGCGACGTCTTCACCATGGGCGCGCGGCCGATCGCGGCGATGAATGCGCTGCGTTTTGGTGCGCCCGACCATCCCAAGACCAGGCACCTCGTTTCAGGCGTGGTTTCCGGCGTCGGCGGCTATGGCAACGCGTTCGGCGTGCCGACGGTCGGCGGCGAGGTCAATTTCGATGCCCGCTACAATGGCAACATCCTGGTCAACGCCTTTGCAGCGGGCCTTGCCAAGACCGATGCGATCTTCCTGTCCGAAGCCAAGGGAGTCGGCCTGCCGGTCGTCTATCTCGGCGCCAAGACCGGCCGCGACGGCGTCGGCGGCGCCACCATGGCTTCGGCCGAATTCGACGACAAGATCGATGAGAAGCGTCCGACAGTGCAGGTCGGCGATCCCTTCACCGAAAAGTGCCTGCTGGAAGCCAGCCTCGAACTGATGGCCTCGGGCGCCGTCATCGCCATCCAGGACATGGGTGCGGCCGGCCTCACCTGCTCGGCGGTCGAAATGGGCGCCAAGGGCGACCTCGGCATCGAGCTCGATCTCGACAAGGTGCCGGTGCGCGAAGAGCGCATGAGCGCCTACGAAATGATGCTTTCGGAAAGCCAGGAGCGCATGCTGATGGTGCTGCGTCCGGAAAAGGAAAAGGAAGCCGAGGCGATCTTCCACAAATGGGGGCTCGACTTCGCCATCGTCGGCAAGACCACCGACGATCTGCGCTTCCGCGTGCTGCACCAGGGCGACGAGGTTGCCAACCTGCCGATCAAGGATCTTGGCGACAAGGCTCCGGAATATGACCGGCCGTGGATCGAACCGAAGAAGCCGGCGCCGCTGGCCGCCAATGACGTTCCGCAAGCCGATGTTGCAGACGCGCTGCTGAAGCTGCTCGGCGGTCCCGACCTGTCTTCGCGCCGCTGGGTGTGGGAGCAGTATGACACGCTGATCCAGGGCAATTCGCTGCAGCTTCCAGGCGGCGATGCCGGCGTGGTGCGGGTCGAAGGCCATGCGACCAAGGCGCTCGCCTTCTCGTCCGACGTGACGCCGCGCTATTGCGAGGCCGACCCTTACGAGGGCGGCAAGCAGGCGGTGGCCGAATGCTGGCGCAACTTGACCGCCACCGGCGCTCTGCCGCTGGCCGCAACCGACAACCTCAATTTCGGCAACCCGGAACGGCCCGAGATCATGGGCCAGCTGGTCGGTGCCGTGAAGGGCATCGGCGACGCCTGTCGTGCGCTCGAATTCCCGATCGTCTCCGGCAATGTCTCGCTCTACAACGAGACCAACGGCCAGGGCATCCTGCCAACCCCGACCATCGGCGGCGTCGGCCTGATCGCCGATTGGTCGAAGATGGTGCGGGCCGGCTTTGCGGCCGAGGGCCAAATGATCCTGCTGGTCGGCGCGCCGGCGTCCTGGGGAACGCATCTCGGGCAATCGGTCTATTTCAGGGACATACACGGCCGCACGGATGGACCGCCGCCGCCGGTCGACCTCGAGCATGAAAAGCGCGTCGGCGACCATGTGCGCGCGCTCATCGCCTCCGGCATCGTCACGGCGGCGCATGACGTTTCCGATGGCGGTATCGCGGTGGCTTTAGCCGAAATGGTGATGGCGTCCGGCATCGGCGCCACCGTTCCCGGCCTTGTCGGCACCGACCCGATCCCGGTCTGGTTCGGCGAGGATCAGGGCCGTTATCTGCTGACGCTGTCGATCGACCCGCATGGTGACGAATGGGACGCCATTCGCAAGCAGCAGGGCGAGCTTGGCATCTTCGCGCCGTGGATCGGCTCCACAGGCGGCAGCGCGCTGAAGCTTGGCGACGCCAGGGCAATCCCGGTCAGCGAACTCTCCTCGGCTCACGAAGGCTGGTTCCCGCGCTTCATGGATCAGGCTAGTTGACCACACTGGCTGCCCGGGCGCTGCTTGCAGTCGTTTTCTGGCCGTCGCTGTTCTTCTTCTGGTTCCTGGGACCGTTCGTCTTTTTCCTGCTGTCGACAACCTCGAGCGAGGTTTGTATGCGGCTGGAAACACGTGCGGAGTTCCTTGCCGCGGCGAACGGCGCCGTCCCGATGCTGGCGCTGCAGAACCTCCTCTACGCGGTCCCGATCATCTGCCTGGTGCTCTGGGGCCGCCTTTTCCCGGATCCGGCACGGGCAAGGCACATCGTCACCTGCGTCAAGCTTTTCGCCGGCACGGTGGTCGTGGGCGCGTTGTGGGAGTACGGCTCGTCGCTCATCTGCGACGGCCATGGCCAAGGGTTCTTCTCGCCGGCTTGGCAAATGACGAGCTATCTCCCCATTGTCAGCCTGCTGCTCAACGCGCCGCTCTATGTGCTTGCCTTCGGCCTTGGCCGCGCTTTCTCGACACGCGAGGACGTTGCCGAGGATGAAGCAAGCCCACCGGCCTAGTCTTTCTCTGAAGCCGTGTGGCCGTTGGCGGGACAGAACGGCTTCAATCCGGACCGGAAAGGCTTTAGGCTCACCCGACTCTCATCTTATGGCCGGCTACCGGCCGCTCGAAACAGGATTTTGCCATGGCAATGGATGCCCACGACATCGAAAAACTGATCAAGGACGGCATTCCGGACGCCAAGGTGACGATTCGCGATCTCGCCGGCGACGGCGACCACTATGCGGCCGAGGTGGTGGCCGAGAGCTTTCGCGGCAAGAGCCGCGTCCAGCAGCACCAGATGGTCTATGACGCGCTGAAGGGCAATATGGGCGGCGTGTTGCACGCACTGGCGCTGCAGACCAGCGTTCCCGACTGACCCTTAGCGCTTGGCCCAACACGGCTCATCCTTTGCGCCATTTCAGCCACGGCGCGGCTAACGTCTTGTTTCGAGCAATCGTTGGGTTTATTTGAAGGGTATGTTTCGAGCCTGACTCCCACAGGCGGGAAAGGATATTCCATGAGCGGCATCAACGACTACATCGACAATGAAGTGAAGGGCAACGACGTCGTCCTTTTCATGAAGGGCACACCTGGTTTCCCGCAATGCGGATTTTCCGGCCAGGTCGTCCAGATCCTCGACTATATCGGCGCCGACTACAAAGGCGTGAACGTCCTGGACTCGGCTGAACTGCGCCAGGGCATCAAGGAATACTCCAACTGGCCGACGATCCCTCAGCTCTACGTCAAGGGAGAATTCGTCGGCGGTTGCGACATCGTGCGCGAGATGTTCCAGGCGGGCGAGCTGCAGACGTTCCTCGTCGAGAAGGGCGTCAGCGTCAAAGGCGCCGCCTGATTTCTGTTTTGTGCGTGCCCTAAATCGACGTTGATTTTCGGGCATCGAGCACCAGGCACCGGGGCAACCTCACCTCGGCAATTTTCATGTCCTGACCCCAGGACCAGGACGAGCCAATGCGCCGGCCCGCCGGCGCATTTTCGTTTGAAAGATCGGACTTGCCGTGGACCAGCCAAGACCAGCGCCGCAATCGGCAAGCAAACTGCCCATTCCGCGCTGGGAGTTCATCGCTCTGTGCGCGGCACTGATGGCGCTGAACTCGCTGGCCATCGATATCATGCTGCCGGCTCTGCAGCAGATCGGCGCCTCGCTCGGCGTCGAAAATGAAAACCACCGGCAGTATGTCATAACGGCGTACATTCTGGGCTTCGGCGGCGGACAGCTATTCTTCGGGCCGATCTCGGATCGCTTCGGACGTCGCGCACCACTGGTCGCCGGGCTGGTGATTTATGTCGCCGCGGCTGCGGCCGCCGCCGTTGCACCAAGCTTTGAAACACTTCTGCTGTGCCGGGCCGTGCAAGGCATCGGTGCAGCCGCCACCCGCGTCATCGCGGTCTCGATCGTGCGCGATACGTTCGACGGCCGGCGCATGGCCGAGGTGATGTCGCTGATCTTCATGGTGTTCATGGCGATACCGGTCATTGCTCCCGGCATCGGCCAATTTATCATGCTGTTTGCGACCTGGCATTGGATCTTCGTCACCATGGCCGTCGGTGCGCTGCTCGTCTCGGCCTGGTCGCTGCTGCGCCTTCCTGAAACGCTGCATCCCGAACATCGCCGGCCGCTGACGCTCAACTCCATTGTCGGCGGGTTTCGTATCGTTCTCACCAACCGCATTGCGATCTGCTATGCCTTCGCCAGCACCTTCATTTTCGGCGCCATGTTCGGCTTCATCGCTTCGGCGCAGCAGATCTATGTCGACATTTTCAAAGTCGGCGAGATGTTCCCGGTCATCTTTGCTGGGGTTGCGGGCGTGCTCGCCTTCTCCAACTTTCTGAACTCGCGCCTTGTCGGCCGCATCGGCATGCGCCGCCTGTCGCAGAGTGCGTTGCTGCTGTTCCTGGTCATCAGCCTTGCCTGGCTGGTGATTTCGCTGGAGATGAAGATGCCGCTCTGGCTGTTCATCACCTTCTTTGCCTGCGCCATGCTTCCATTCGGTGCGCTCGGCGCGAACTTCAACGCGCTGGCCATGGAGCCGCTCGGCCAACTGGCCGGCACGGCTTCGTCGATCCTCGGTTTCATGCAGACGTTTCTCGGCGGCATTCTCGGCACGCTGATCGGCCAGGCCTTCAACGGCACGGTGACGCCGCTGGCCGCCGGCTTCTGCAGCGTCTCGGTCGCCGCGCTGCTGATGATCTTCATCGCCGAGCGCGGCAAGATGTTCCAGCCACAGAACCCGCCCGTTTCAGGGCACATCACCGACTTGCATTAGGACGCACCTTCAAGGGCTGCCGTGAACCGAGGGGCAAGCATGCGCCCCGCAATTGCTTCGCCCATGCTGTCCGAAAAGTGCAATGGCAGAGCGTCATCGAGTGCCCTGAGGATGGATGCCACGAAGGCCCGGCTGCGCTGGGCATCGGTTCCCAGATCGGAATATGTGGCGCGAGGTTTGCCGATCAGCGTGCCGTTGCGGCGAAGCGAGAACCGCAGCGTGAGGGACATGCCCGCGGTTCCGGGTGGCGGCTTCCAGCAGGCATAGATCGCGTCCGACATCTCCTTTATCGTGTCGACGGGATCGGTACTGCGACAGCTGCGCTCTTGCGACCTTGCTTCCAGGGAACTGGCGAACAGACCGGCGGCAAGAGCCACCGCGACAAATGCAAACCGAGGTTTCATTCGAGAGCCTCCGGATTTGCGCGAGATTGTACTGCTTTCGGCTAACGCAGCAATCGATCCTACTGCGCCCAGAGCTCGCGGCGCAATTCGTGCCAGCTTTCCTTGTCTGGCGCGACAAGCAGGCCGCCGCCGAGATGCGAGGGCAGATAGGCGCTGCCGTCGAAGCGCGCCGCATGGCCGCCGGCCTCGGCATGGATCAGCACGCCGGCCAGGTGGTCCCACGGCATCAGCTTGTTGTAGACGACGAAGTGGGCATGGCCGCTCGCCAGCAGGCGGTATTCGTGCGCGGCGCAGCGATAGGCGAACTGCGACAGGATCTTGGTCTGGTTGCGCGCCAGCCGTGTCCGTTCCGGCTCGGCCATATATTGCCAGGAGACAGAGCCGGTCATCTCCGAGATCGGCGCGGGTACCGCTACATGCACCTTCTCGATGCTGCCGTGCGCATGCCGGATATGGCTGCCGGCACCCCTGGCGCCAATCAGCCAGTCCTTGCCGACGGGATCGTGGATGATGCCGGCGACAGTCTCGCCCTTGACCACGACCGCCAGCATGACGCCGAACAGCGGCACGCCGGAGGCGAAATTGAAAGTACCGTCGACCGGGTCGATGACGAAGGCCAGATCGGCATCGCCCAACCCGTTTAAAAGCGCTGGATTGTCGGAACAGGCCTCCTCGCCGACGACCATCGCTGAGGGATACCGCTCGCGCAGCCGCGCGGTGATCAGCCGCTCGGCATTGACGTCGGCTTCGGTCACCAGGTCGGCGGCCGACGTCTTCTGCCTGACATCGCCATCGCCCAACCGGCGAAAGCGCGGCATGATCTCGGCAAGTGCCGCCTCGGCCAGAATGCCGGCCAGCCAGCCGATCGCGGTGTCGTCAAATGTCATCGGCTTGCCTTGTGGTGAGGGTCTCGTTGAGGGCAGCGAAATCGAACAGCTTTCTGTCGAGCAGATGCGATGGCCTGCTGTTCGACAGCGCGCGCAGCATCGTATCCTTGCGGCCCGGCATGCGCTTTTCCAGGTCCTCGAGCATCGCCTTCATGGCGTTGCGCTGAAGACCTTCCTGGCTGCCGCAGAGATCGCAGGGAATGATCGGGAATCGCATGGCGGCAGCGAATTTTTCCAGATCGACCTCGGCGCAATAGCTCAATGGCCGCAGCACCATGACGTCGCCTTCGTCATTGAGCAGTTTTGGCGGCATGGCGGCGAGACGCCCGCCATGGAAGAGGTTCATGAAGAAGGTCTCGAGAATGTCCTCGCGATGGTGGCCGAGCACCAGCGCCGAGCACCCCTCCTCGCGTGCAATGCGGTAGAGATGGCCGCGCCTGAGACGCGAGCAGAGCGAGCAATAGGTGCTGCCCGCCGGCAGCTTGTCGGTGACGACGGAATAGGTGTCCTGATATTCGATCCGGTGCGCAATGCCGTTGCTGTCGAGATAGTCCGGCAGGATATGTTTGGGGAAATTCGGCTGGCCCTGGTCGAGATTGCAGGCCAGAAGATCGACCGGCAAGAGCCCGCGCCATTTTAGGTCGAGCAGCACCGCGAGCAGGCCGTAGGAATCCTTGCCGCCCGATAGCGCTACGAGCCAGCGCTGGCCGGGCTTGACCATCGAGAAATCCTCGATCGCCTGCCGGGTCAGCCGCAGCAGCCGCTTGCGCAGTTTGTTGAACTCGACCGAGGACGGCACGTCGGCGAACAGCGGATGGAAACCGCCTTCGCTGTCGGCGACCGGTTCGAGCGTTTCAATGTCTGGAAGCATGTTCATGGCATGTCGCTTTCAATGGCCCAGAGCGCCGGATTAGCGGACATGACCGACAAAGAAAAGGCCGCCTCGACGGGCGGCCTTCGCAGGATGTCGCAGAACGCGCTCGTTTAGCGCGAATAGAATTCGACGACCAGGTTCGGTTCCATCTGCACGGCGAACGGAACGTCCGCCAGGCCGGGGATGCGCGAGAAGGTCGCGACCATCTTGTTGTGATCGGCTTCGATGTAGTCCGGCACGTCGCGCTCGGCGAGACCGACCGCTTCCAGAACGATGACCAGCTGCTTGGACTTTTCGCGGATTTCGACGACATCGCCCGGCTTGCAGCGGTACGAGCCGATGTTGACGCGCTTGCCGTTGACGTTGACGTGACCGTGGTTGACGAACTGACGGGCGGCGAAAATGGTCGGCACGAACTTGGCGCGGTAGACGACCGCGTCGAGACGCGACTCGAGCAGGCCGATCAGGTTTTCCGAGGTGTCGCCCTTGCGGCGGTCAGCCTCTTCATAAACCTTGCGGAACTGCTTTTCCGAAACGTCGCCATAGTGCCCCTTCAGCTTCTGCTTGGCGCGCAGCTGCAGGCCGAAATCGGAAAGCTTGCCCTTGCGGCGCTGGCCATGCTGGCCGGGGCCGTATTCACGCTTGTTGACCGGGGACTTCGGGCGGCCCCAGATGTTTTCGCCGAGACGGCGGTCGATCTTGTACTTCGCGGATTCGCGCTTGCTCATCGCATTCCCTTTTCAAAACAACACACCCGGAACCTCATGGTCCGGGTGAAGGAAACGCGCCCTCCTCTGGCCTCCGTTTTCGAGACCTGACAGGGTTTTCCCACGCAACGCGGCGGAAAACCCACGGGACACGTCAGTTCAAACAAGATAGTAGAATTGGATTTCCACGCATCTTGCGCACATAAAGAAAACCACCGGGCATTGCGGCCCGGTGTTGGCGCGCTGATTAAACGGAGATTTAACCGGTGTCAAGCTTGTGGCTGGCGTAGGCCATGGCGACGATATAGCGTCTCTGGGTTGAGTACAGTGCCGGATGTGGCGGGAGGTTGCGCCAGCGGCATCAGGAAGGGACCGGAGCAGAGGAGCTACATTCGCATGAAGAAATTCTTCCTTACCCTGACAGGAGCCGCTGTGTTGGCGGGATCCATGGCGGTCATGACACCGGAGCCGGCTGAGGCCAGGCATTGGCAAGGGCACCGGCACCACCAGGCTTGCCGCATCGTGATCAAGAAGAAAATTATCTGGCGGCACGGCCACAAGAAGGTCATCCGCTACAAGATCAAGCAGTGCAGAGGGCGCTGGTAGGCTGCAATCCGGTCTCAGGCGGCCGACATCACTTCAAAGCCCGCGGTTTGGCCGCGGGCGTTTGATTCCGGCTCGTGTTCTTCGGCGTTTCCCTTGAACGGCGGACCGCACTCTAGCCTTTCGACTTCTTCTCCGGCAGGCCCTTGCGCTTCGTCTCGGCGAATTCCTCGAGCTGCTTTTCGCTCATCGATTCGTACATTCCCTTGGAAGCGCCCTGGAGTTCGCTCTTCTTGGTCTCGCCGCGCTTGGCCGACAGAGCCGCGCCGGCGGCTTTCTGCTGGGCTTTCGAGGTGGCTGGCATGGCTCTTTCTCCCGTTGGCATCAGGAGAAAACGCAACGACTGCCGTGATGTTCCGCTTCGCAATCACGACATCGCCAACCCGAACCCCTGCATCAGGCGGCGGGTGGGGAAATCGGCTCTTTTCGATGTGAAGACGGCAAGGTCGGGCCCTTCAGGCAACATCTCGCCACGACCGCTCGGATCGATGTCGGCGAGAAGCGACAGCGCCCGGCGCGCGATCGCTTCGGCGGGGTCGAGCCAGTCGACCGGCCAAGGCGCCGTCTTGCGCATACGATTGGCCAGAAAGGGGTAGTGTGTGCAGGCGAGCACGACGATATCCGTACGCAGCGCATCACGTTCGACGAAGCATGGCGCGATCTCGGCGCGCACGGCCTCCTCATCGACGAAGCCCTCACGCATGTAGATCTCAGCCAGTCCCGCCAGCCTGTCGCTGCCGACCAGGCGGACATGGCATTTCTGCGCCCATTTGCTGATCAGGTCGCGCGTGTACTGGCGCTTGACGGTGCCAGGCGTCGCCAGCACCGAAACCAGCCCTGAGCGCGTGCGTTCCGCCGCCGGCTTGATCGCAGGCACCATGCCGACAAAAGGATGCTCGGGAAATCTGTCGCGCAGCGCGTCGATCACCAACGTCGAGGCGGTGTTGCAGGCGATGACCGAAATGGCCGGCGCAAACCGCTCAAGCAGTTTGCCGAACAATTCAAGGATATGCACCCTCAGCGCCGGCTCTTCCCAGGCGCCATAGGGAAACGCAGCGTCGTCGGCGACATAGATGAAGCGGCGGTCGGGCATCAGCACGCGCGCCTCGCGCAGTACGGT
>NZ_RZQE01000203.1:0-10048 GCF_004022955.1 Mesorhizobium sp. M7A.F.Ca.US.002.01.1.1
TTCTCACAGCGGCCAGCCGCCTTCTATTTCCCGCCGCCGCACCAGATCTCGTCACTGCACATAGCCGACGGGCTGGCCGGTGACGGGGTGCGCGAACACGCCCATCTCCACGCCGAAAATGCCTTTCAGAACATCGCTGCGCATGATCTCGCCGGGTGTGCCGCGCGTCAGCAGCTTGCCGTCCTTGAGCGCGATCAGTTCGTCGCAGTAGCGCGCCGCCATGTTGGGATCGTGCAGCACGACGACGACACATAGGTCGCGTTTGCGGCTGAGTTCCTTGACCAGCCCGAGCACCTCGACCTGATGGGCGATGTCGAGTGCCGAGATCGGCTCGTCGAGCAGCATGACGCCGGCGTTCTGCGCCACCAGCATGGCGAGCCAGGCGCGCTGGCGCTCGCCGCCCGACAATTCGTCCACCAGCCGGTCGGCAAAACCTTCCATGTCGGTCAGGGCCAGCGCCTCCTCGACATGCTGCCTGTCCTGCGCGCGGAAACGGCCAAGCGCGCCGTGCCAGGGATAGCGTCCCAACGTCGCCAGTTCGCGCACGGTCAGGCCGGTCGCCGCCGGCGTCGTCTGCGGCAGATAGGCAAGCGCGCGGGCAAATTCGCGGGCGCCCCATTGCGGCAGCGGACGCTTGGCGAAAGTGATGGCGCCTGAACTCGCCGGCTGCTGGCGCGCCATGAGCTTGATCAGCGTCGACTTGCCCGAACCATTGTGGCCGATCAGCCCATAGACGCGCGAGCGCTCCAGTTCGAGCGAGACCGGACCGAGCAGCGTCCGCTCGCCGACGGCAAAGCGCACCGCGTCGATATGGAAGGCAGTCTGGGCATCAATTCCAGCCATGCTCATGGCTTTTCTCCAGTGCGGCCGCCCGCATTTCCAGATTCCGGCTTTCGACGGCTCATGCCCGGTTGACTATGAAACATGACCTTACTAGTCAACATTGAAGATGACTGCAACGATCAACAAATCGTCGCGACCGGCAATATCGACATGAAATTTGGAAAAGGGGGCGCAGGATGATCTCGGGACGTGGACTGATTTGGCAGGACCGGATGGCGCGAAAGCGCCTGCTGATCGCAGCGGTGTCGGTGCCGGCCCTGCTTGGCTGCGGCCATGCACTGGCCCAGGAGACGGTCACCACCACCCTGGACCCGATCAACGTCCAGGAACGTGTCGAAAGCGCCTTCGGGCCGGTCAAGGGCTACGTGGCCACCAAGGGCTCCACCGGCACCAAGACCGACACGCCGCTGATCGAGACGCCCCAGTCGATATCGGTGATCACCAAGGACCAGATGGAAGCACAGGCGATCGACAACCTCGGCGGCGTTCTGCGCTACACGCCCGGCGCCACCGGCGATCTCTACGGCACCGACAATCGCGGCCTCGGCCTGCAGTTGCGCGGCATTTCGAACGCCAACGGCGTCTTCTACAGGGACGGGCTGCAGCTTAAGGAGAGCAATTTCACCCTGTTCACCGCACTCGATTCCTATGGCGCGGAACGCTACGAGGTGCTGCGCGGACCAGCGTCGGTGCTCTACGGCCAGGCTAGCCCCGGCGGCATCATCAACTATGTCAGCAAGCGGCCGACCGAGGAAAACCTGCGCGAGATCGAACTCGGTGGCGGCAGCTTCAATCGCTATGAAGGCAAGTTCGATTTCAGCGGTGCCGTGAACGCCGACAAGTCGCTGCTGTTTCGCCTCACCGGTGCCGCTCACATGGGCGACACGCAGACCGATTTCGTCAAGGACGATCGCATCTTCATCGCGCCGGCGATCACCTGGCAGCCCGATGCCGACACCAGCCTGACCATCCTCGCCAACTATCAGCGCGACCGCTCGGGATGGGCGATGCAGTACCTGCCTGCCTACGGCACGGTCATACCGGGCAAGGACGGCAAGTACCTGCCGAACAGCATGTTCGTCGGCGAACCCGGCTTCGATTCCTACGACACCGACCAGGCCTCGATCGGCTACGAATTCGATCACCGTTTCAACGAAACCTGGCAGGTGCGACAGCATGCCCGCTACGTCCACCTCACTCACACCGAGGAGGGCGTCTTTGGTGGCGGACTGACGGACTCGAACGGCCTGGAACCTTCAAGCGGCGACTACTACCGTTACGCAGATGCCGGCGGCACCAAACTCAGCGGCGTCACCATCGACAACCAGGCACAAGCCGATTTCGGCACCGGGCCGCTTGCCCACACGCTGCTCGTCGGCCTCGACTACAAACGCTACACTTACCGCGACTATGCCTCGGAAGGGACCGTCGAGGACGGTTTCAACATCTTCGATCCGGTTTACGGGTACCCGATCACCGATCTGACGCCCTACACCGATACCGACACCACCCAGCAGCAGGTCGGTCTCTATGCCCAGGACCAGGTCAAGTTCGGCAACTGGCGGCTGACCCTTGGCGGCCGCCAGGATTGGTCGGACGCCAAGGTCTACGACAATCTGGCCGGCGGCTACATTCCCGAGCAGAAGGACAACGCCTTCACCAGCCGGGCGGGGCTCGTCTATCTCGCCGACAACGGGCTTGCGCCCTATGTCAGCTACTCCGAATCGTTCCAGCCGGTGGCCGGCGCCGACAGCGACGGCAATCTGTTCGTGCCCGAGACCGGCAGGCAGTACGAGATCGGGCTGAAGTACCAGCCGACCGGCTGGAATTCCTTCATTACGGCATCGGTTTTCGACCTGACCCGACAGAATGTCGTGCGTTCCGGTAATGAGGGCTCGCCCAACGATCTGTTCCAGACCGGTGAGATCCGTTCGCGCGGCGTGGAACTCGAGGCCGTTGCCAGCCTCGATTCCGGCTTCGACCTGAGAGCGGCCTACACCTATCTCGACACGAAGATCACCAGGGCGACCGCTGTCGAAGACGTCAACGGCGTCTGGGTCAGCAACGAGGGCAACACGCCCTTCGGCGTGCCGGCCCATTCCGCATCGCTTTGGGCCAATTACACCTTCATGAGCGGCAAGCTCGAAGGTCTCGGCCTGGGCGCCGGTGTCCGTTATGTCGGCTCGACCTATGGCGACGACGCCAACAGCTTCAAGGTTCCGTCGGTCGTGCTCGCCGACGCGGCGGTGCATTACGCCTGGCAGAACGCCACGCTCAGCCTCAATGCCAGCAATCTGTTCGACAAACGCTACGTCGCCTCCTGCTTCTCCTCGGGCTTCGGCTGCTTCTACGGCGAGGGCCGCAGGATCAACGGTTCGGTGAAATACACATGGTAGAAGCAATGTGGCGGGCCGGCCCAAAATGGCGGCGCTGACACGGCGCCAGTACCTTGCCGGCCTCGCCGCGACCGGTCTCGCTTTGCCGGGCGGCACGGCACGCGCGGCACCTGCCCGCGTCGTCTGCCTGGAATGGACATCGGCCGAACTGGTGGTCTCGCTCGGCCTGTCGCCGCTCGCCGTCGGCGACACCAGGGGTTATGGCGACTGGGTCCAGGGCCCGGCGCTGCCGCAGGCCACCATCGACCTGGGGTCGCGCAGCGAGCCCAATCTCGAACTGCTTCGGGAATTGCGGCCCGACCTGATCGTCGGCGCCTATGGCTATGGCTTGGACGAGAACAGCTTCACCAGATTGGCGCCGACCTTCAATGTGCCGTTCTACAGCGGCAAGGCTCCACCTTACGCGCAGGCGCAGCAGGTGACGCTGCAGCTTGGCAACATGCTTGGCCGTGGGACGGAAGCAGAAAACCTTGTCGGGCGCATCGAAGCCTCTATCGCCCAAGCGCGTGCCAGGCTGGAGCGGGCGGTGCAAAAACCGGTCTGCGTCGTCAGCATGTTCGACGATCGCCATGTCCGCGTCTACGGCGCCGGCAGCCTGCTGCAGGACGTCCTCGACCGACTCGGCCTCGTCAACGCCTGGACCGGCGCCACCAATGAATGGGGTTTTTCGACGGTCGGCATCGAGGAACTGGTCGCCGTCGGCGAGGCGCAACTGATCTCGCTCGATCCGATCCCGCCGCACGTCAGGATCAGGATCGCCCGCAACTCGCTCTGGGCCAACCTGCCCTGCGTCCGGAACGGCCAGGTGCGGACCATTCCGCCGGTCTGGCCGTTCGGCGGTCTCACTGCCGCCGGGCGTTTCGCCGAATTCATGGCAGCGGCATGATCGCTCAGGCAATGTCCCTGCCGCGACAGCGCGACGGCATCGGCGCGCTCATCCTGCTGGTTGCCGTGCCCGCGGGTCTGGCGCTGATGCTGACCGTCTTCGATCTCATCCATGTTCTGCCGACGCACCTGTGGTGGCAGGCGCTCACCGCCCCCGACACATCCGATCCAGTGCAGTTGCTGTATCGCTATGCTTTCCTGCCACGTGTCGCCGTCAGCGTGCTGGCCGGCGCGGCGCTCGGTCTCGCCGGTGTGGTCATGCAGCATGTGCTGCGCAACCCGCTGGCCGAGCCGACCACGATCGGCACCAATGCCGGAGCAAGCCTCGCTTTGGCGGCCGCCACCCTCTACGCACCATGGCTGCTGGAAGGCGGCCGTGAAGGGGTGGCGCTGGCTGGCGGCGCTCTCGCCACATCAGCCGTTTTCGCACTGGCGCGCGGGCGCAGCTTTTCGCCAGTGTCGATCATCATCGCCGGCCTCGTCGTCAGCCTCACTTTCGGTTCGGCCGGCGCGCTGCTGATGGCGCTCAACCGCGAATACACCGAGGAGCTGTTCATCTGGCAGAGCGGCTCGCTGGTGCAGAATGGCGATGCGGCCGTCGTTGCTCTGGCGCCGTGGCTGCTGGCCGGCATCTGCGCCGCGTTCCTGCTCTGGCGACCGCTACGCCTGCTCGATCTCAGCGACGACGGCGCGGCATCGCTCGGCACCCGCCCGGCCGTCATCCGCCTTGCCGGCATGGCTGTCGCCGTCTCGCTTGGCGCGTTGGTCGTCGCCGAGGTCGGCGTCATCGGGTTCGTGGCGCTCGCTGCCCCGGCGCTGGCGCGGCTGGCCGGAGCGCGCACGCTTGGCCGCCGCCTGGTCTGGTCGCCGCTGGTCGGCGGCGCCCTGCTCTGGCTCACCGACCGTCTGGTGCAGCATCTGCCGTTCGCCGGCGAAATCCCCGCCGGCGCCGCGACCGCTTTGCTCGGCGCGCCGCTGCTGCTGTTCCTGTTGCCGCGAATGCGAACCACCCCCGAAAGGCAGGCCGACATGATGTCGTCCGTACGCCTGCCGACAAACGGCCTGCCGTTGATCGCCGGCCTGCTGGCGCTCATCCTCGCGGTTGTCGTCGCAATGGGCTTTGGCCGTGGTGCAGGCGGCTGGCACTGGATCGCATCCGAGGATTTGACCGAGCTGCTTGCCCTGCGCGCGCCTCGCGTCGTCGTCGCCCTGTCGGCGGGCGTCCTGCTCGCGGTCGCTGGCACGCTGATGCAGCGCATGACCGGCAACCCGATGGCAGCACCCGAAGTGCTCGGCATTTCCGGCGGCGCCTCTTTCGGCGTGCTGGCGCTGCTGTTGCTCAGCGACGGCTTCGACCGCGCGGCAATGCTCGGCGCCGCACTCGCGGGCGCCTTGCTGGCGCTGACGATCGTCGTACTGGTCGGGCGGCGCAATGCACTGTCGCCGGCGCGGCTGCTGCTTGCCGGCGTCGCCGTGGCGACGGTCGCGTCGGCCTTCGCCGCGCTGCTTCTGGCCAGCGGCGATCCGCGCACGGGCTTCCTGCTCGCCTGGCTATCGGGATCGACCTATCGCGCAACGCCCAATGATGCCTTCACTGCCGCTGCGGTCGCGGTCGCCGTCCTCGCGCTGGCGCCGCTGACGGCGCGCTGGCTCGATATAGTGCCGCTCGGCGAAACTGCCGCGCGTGGCCTTGGCCTGCGGCTTGGACGGGTTCGCGCCATTCTGCTGGCACTTACCGCGCTGGCCACCGCAACCGCGACATTGGTCATCGGCCCGCTGAGCTTCGTCGGCCTGATGGCGCCGCATCTCGCGCGCATGCTCGGCTTCCGCCGTGCCGTGCCGCAGCTTCTGGCCTCGGCCATGACAGGCGGGCTGATCCTCGTTGCCGCCGACTGGGCAGGCCGGACGCTGATCTTTCCCTGGCAGGTGCCGGCCGGGCTCATCGCCGCCTTCGTCGGCGGCCCCTATTTCATGGCGCTGATGTGGAAAAGCAGGCAATGAAGTCGGCCCTGGCATATTGCCGGCCCTACCCTGCCGATTGTAGGCAGCGCCCATCGATGGCGGCCGGTGCCCTCGCCGCGTCCATCAAGACAGCTTGCGGTTCACCTCGATGATCAGACGTTTCCTGTCCTATTACGCGCCCTGGAAGGGGCTGTTCGCGCTCGACTTCTCCTGCGCGGTGCTGGCCGGCCTGCTCGAACTCGGCTTTCCCATGGCGGTCCGCACCTTCGTCGACCAGCTCCTGCCACGGCAGGACTGGACGCTGATCATCATCGCCTCGGCTGGGCTGCTGGTAATCTATCTGCTCAACACGGTGCTGATGGCGGTCGTCACCTATTGGGGCCACATGCTTGGCATCAACATCGAGACCGAGATGCGGCGCAAGAGCTTCGATCATCTGCAGAAACTGTCGTTCCGCTTCTACGACAACCACAAGACCGGCCATCTCGTCGGTCGCGTCACCAAGGATCTCGAGGAGATCGGCGAGATCGCGCATCATGGCCCCGAGGACCTGTTCATCGCCATCATGACGTTCGCCGGCGCCTTCGTGCTGATGTTCACGGTCAACATGCATCTGGCGCTGATCACGGCGGTGATCGTGCCTCTGATCGCCTGGGTGACGATGCGCTACGGCGACCGCATGGAGCGCAACTGGCAGGCGCTCTACCGGCGTGTCGGCGATTTCAACGTCCGCATCGAGGAGAATGTCGGCGGCATGCGCGTCGTCCAGGCCTTCGCCAACGAGGAGCATGAGCGCACGCTGTTCGCGCATGACAACCAGCGCTACCGCCAGACCAAGCTCGACGCCTACCGCATCATGTCGGCCAGCAATTCGCTGAACTACATGGGCATAAGGCTGATCCAGCTCGTGGTCATGATTGCCGGCAGCTACCTCGTCATCACGGGAGGCCTGAGCAATGGCGGCTTCGTCGGCTTCCTGCTTTTGGTCGGCGTCTTCGTGCGGCCGATCGAGAAGATCAATTCGGTGATCGAGACCTATCCAAAAGGCATTGCCGGCTTCCGCCGCTACACAGAGTTGCTCGACACCGAACCCGACATCGCCGACCGGCCCGGTGCCGTTACCGCCAGCGGCCTCAAGGGCTCCATCGAATATCGCGGTGTGAGCTTCGGCTACGGCGACGGCAAGCCGGTGCTGAAGGATAGCGATCTCACCATCCGCGCCGGCGAAACCATCGCCTTCGTCGGGCCGTCAGGTGCCGGCAAGACCACCATATGCTCGCTGCTGCCGCGGTTCTACGAAGTCAGCGCCGGGCGGATCAGCATCGACGGCATCGATATCAGGGACATGACGCTCGCTTCGCTGCGCGGCCAGATCGGCATCGTCCAACAGGATGTCTTCCTGTTCGGCGGCTCGATCCGCGAAAACATTGCCTATGGCCGTCTCGGCGCCTCCGACGGCGCCATCGCCGATGCCGCGCGGCGGGCGCAGCTCGACGGCATGATATCAGGCCTGCCGGCCGGTTACGACACGATCATCGGCGAGCGCGGCGTAAAACTGTCCGGCGGCCAGAAGCAGCGGCTGGCGATTGCCCGTATGTTCTTGAAGAACCCGCCGATCCTGATCCTCGACGAGGCGACGTCGGCGCTCGACACCGAGACCGAGCGCGAAATCCAGAAGTCGCTGGCCGAACTTGCCGAGGGCCGAACCACGCTGGTCATCGCACACCGGCTGGCAACGATCCGCGGCGCCGACCGCATCGTCGTCGTCTCGGAGTCGGGCGTCGTCGAGCAGGGGTCGCACAGCGAACTGATCCGTGCCGGCGGAATCTATCGACGCCTGCACGACGCCCAGCATCTGGTGTCATCGCGTTGATCCACTATGGTAGCGGCCAAAGCAGGGAGCGCCCGGATGATCAAGGCAACGCCCTTCGACTTTCCCTTTGACGGCAGGCTGGTGGCCGAAAACACCGCGCTGATCGTCATCGACCTGCAGCAGGATTTCCTGTCGACGACGGGCTACTTCGCCAGGCAGGGCTATGACCCGTCGCCTCTGAGGGCGATCCTGCCGACGGTGAGCCGGCTGATCGCGGCCGCGCGCAAGGCCGGCGTCAGGGTCATCCATACCAGGCAGGGCTATAGGGCCGACATGGCCGATATGACGCCTTACGAAAAATGGCGCCGCAAGCGCTCCGGTCTCGACGGCACCGATATCCTGCTGCGCTCGGGCACGGGGTTCCAGATCGTTCCGGAGATCGACGTGGCACCGCAGGACATCATCGTCGACAAGACCTGCAACAGCGCCTTCATTTATACGGATTTCGAGCTTGTGCTCCGCGCGCAAGGCATCACGCATCTCATGTTTTCCGGATGCACGACGGATGTCTGCGTCCACACCACGCTGCGCGAAGCCTGCGACCGCAACTTTCAATGCCTGACGATTTCCGACGCCTGCGCCAGCGGCGACAAACAAGCCCACGAGGCCGCGCTTCATATGGTGACGGTCGAAGATGGCGTCTTCGGCGCGCTGGCGGATTCGGGCGCTGTCATTGAAGGCCTGTCGCGGCTTGGCGACAGGCCAGAGGCAACAAAAGGCTGAAGGAGTTCAGCCCGTTGCGCGCGTCTCCAATCCTGCACGAGACGCATATGCCCCAGGCTGGAATGCCTCGTGTTCGCGACGCGCCAGCGAATTGCGCAGCAGGGCGATCGTTTCCCGGCCGAGCGTTGCGATCTCGCGTGGCGTGTCGACACCGACAATCATGAATTCATCGATCCCGAGGGCTGCATAGGCAAGCAGCGACAGGGCGGCCTGGGCTGGCGGCCCGGCAACATCGACCGCCTTGTGACCGGAGGCGGAAGCACCCTGGTGAATCCCGACCGGAAGCGCGAAGCGCAGCTTGCCGGCCCGGCCATGTTCGGCGGCGGAGCGGCGCACCCGCTCCATCAATTGCCGGATCTCGTCGATCGAGCCCGGCGCCAGTTCAAAGACATCGGCATGTCGGCCGGCCACCTTGAGCGCCGTTCCGGACTGCCCGCCCATGCGGATGACCAGGTCGGCGCCGTGCGGTCCCTTGCGCGGCACGTAGCCGCCCTTGATGCTGTAGAACGTTCCTTCGTGGTCGAAGGGCCGGTCGTTCGACCACAGCCGCTTCAGCAGCACCAGATATTCGTCTATTCGCTGCCAGATGACGGTGTGCCCGACCGGCCGTGTTTCGGCGTCGGCATCGCTCAGCGGCTCGCTGATCATTCTCAGCGCCAGGCGTCCGCCGCTTTGCCTGTCGATCGACGCCAGTTGGCGGGCCGCCACAGTCGGTTCGACCACGCCCGCCCAATGGGTGAGCACGACTTCCAGCGACGAGGTGCGATCGAGCACCTGGGCCGCAAGATCCATGTTGGTCAGCAGTCCGGCCGAATCGTCGACGACGATCTTGCGGAAGCCGCCGTCCTCAATCAGCCCGAGCTTGGTCGCGGTCTCGGCAAAGTCGTAGAAAAAAGGAACCGCGGCATCGGCGGTCTTGCCGGGAATATGCGTGAACTCGATCGGCATTGCCATGTCCTCCGTGGTGTCGGGCGCGCGAAAGCACGCCGAGGATTCGGTTCATTCAACTCCAATTGCCTGTAAGTGGTGGGGCAGCTAACCCCGGTCGATCTGACGACTCAGGGAATAAGACCCAGAACAACGGCCCCGGTGAACACGAACGCAAGGGCAAAGACGAGATAGGCGAAAGCCCCGGCATAGGCCGGGCGGAAGGTCTGGGCATTGGCCGCCCGCTGACCACTGCGATCCGTCTGGGCGTTCTGGATATAGGACATATCGACCTCCGTCTCGTCGGTTAATCTATAAAACTTGTAGACTTTGTCGATTGCTATTTTTCGGTCAAATCTAGAATAATTTTCTCTTATGTGATGGGAAGTTGGTAGCCACTTGCTTACAGGGGCACTCGGGCGGCCGATCCGTATGGCGC
>NZ_RZQE01000204.1:0-10038 GCF_004022955.1 Mesorhizobium sp. M7A.F.Ca.US.002.01.1.1
TTGGTGCCCTACGCCGGTTCATGCGACCAGAAAAGCCGGGCTTGCCCGGCTTTTCATTTTGGTGCCCGACGCTGACGCGACGCGGCCGGCTTATGCGGTCGGCGCATCAGTGCGCATAAGACCTTCCTCCTTGAGGTCCGCCCAAAGTGCTGCGGGCAGTTTCGCATCGAGCAGCGAGCGATTGCTCTCGACTTCGCTCGGCCGTTGGCCACCGGGGATCACCGAAACGACTGAAGGATGCAGCAGCGGGAATTGCAGGGCGGCCTCGATCAGCCTGACACCATGACGCTTGCAGACGTTCTCGATCCCGGCGACCCGGTCGAGTATGTCCTTCGGCGCTTCGGAGTAGTTGTAGTAGGATCCGGGCTTCGGCCCTGTTGCGAGGATGCCGGAGTTGTAGGGTCCGCCGAGAACGATGCCGATGCCGCGTGCCTGGCAGAGCGGCAGGAAGGACGTCAGCGCCTCCTGTTCCAAGAGCGTATAGCGCCCCGCCAGCAGGAACAGGTCGAAGTCGCCGCGCTCAGCCAGCGTCTGCGCGACCTGCCACTCATTGATGCCGCCGCCGAACGCCTTGATCACGCCCTGGTCGCGCAGCGACAGCAGGCCGTAATAGCCCGAGCGCATGAACTCCTCGATGCGCCGGTCGGAGGCTTCCTTGCTGCCATGCGTGAAGATGTCGACATCGTGCACGAAGAGGATGTCGATCCGGTCGACGCCGAGGCGCTCAAGCGAGGCTTCGAACGAGCGCATGACACCGTCATAGCTGTAGTCGTACACCTCGCGGCGTGATGGCGTGTCGAAGAACTTGCCGATGCCGGTGCGCTCTTCGGGCGGGCAGGCACGCATGATGCGGCCGACCTTGCTCGACAGCACATAGTCGTCGCGCTTCTTGCCGCGCAGGAACGGGTTGAGCCGCGTTTCCGAGAGGCCGAGCCCATAGAGCGGCGCGGTGTCGTAGTAGCGGCAGCCGGTCGCCCAGGCGGCCTCCAGCGTGGCGTTGGCGTCCTCGTCGGAGACGGCACGGTAGAGATTGCCGAGCGGCGCCGCGCCGAAGCCGAGCTCGGTGAAACTGATGCCGCCATTGCCGATGCGGTCGAAATGCCGTGTCTTCATATCCTGCCGTTTGCCTCGCTTGATTTGTCTGACATGACACTATCACGCCTGTGATCAGGCAAAAGCATAGCTGCGCGTTGGACACGCATTTTCACGGTTGCTAGCATAACGAAATCAAGCTGTTCGTGGCAGCAAGAGCGGCAAATACCAGGGTGATTTTTCAATGGCGGGTTTGCGGTGAGCGACAAGAGCAAAAGCCTGTTCGAGACCTCACTTGAGGAGCTGGGTGGCGTGCTGGCACGCATCGACGAAAGCCGGATCAACGCCGCCTGCAAAACGCTGGCCGGCGCGCGACAGATCGTCGTCTATGGCTGCGGCCGCGAGGCCTTGCAGTTCAAGGGTTTTGCCATGCGGCTCTACCATTTGGGCCTGCCGGTTTCCGTGGTCGGCGACATGAACACGCCGCCGCTGGGGCAGGGCGATGTCTTCCTGGTCAGTTCCGGGCCGGGAGAAACCTCGACCGTGCTGACCCTGATGCAGGTCGCGCGCCAAGCAGGTGCAACCAATCTCCTGCTGACCGCCCAGGCCGAAGGCAGCGCGGCAAGGCTTGCCGACTTCACGCTGCTCATTCCCGCGCAGACCATGGCCAACGATCAGGGGGCGCAAAAAACATCGGTCCTGCCGATGGGCTCGGTGTTCGAAGGCGCGCTGTTCCTGCTGTTTGAGGTGATGGTGCTGAAGCTTAGGGAATTGACCGGCGCGTCGCCCGAAGCCATGCGCGCCCGCCACACCAACATGGAATAGATCATGCGCTATGAACTGATGCTGCCACACCAGATCCGCAGGGCGATCGCCGAGAATTGGCCGGTCGCTCTGCCGCTCGGCGTGCTGGAATACCATGGCGAGCACATGGCCGTCGGCATGGACACGCTGGCCGTCATCAAGACGCTGGAGCTGTTCGAAAAGGAGAAGGACGTCGTCATCCTGCCGCCCTTCTACTACGGTGCGGCAAGCTATGCGGTGGCGCCGCCGGAAGGCAGCGGCTCGGTGCAGGTCGGCGGCAATGCGCTGGCGCCGTTCGGCGAGGAACTGTTCTACAGCCTGCTGCGCATCGGCTTCCGCAACATCCACGCCATTATCCACCACCAGACCGAGAACTTTGTCGCCGGCATGCCGACCGATCTGGCGTTCAAGGCCGCCGGCCGACAGGCGATCTTCCGCTTCCTCGAAAAGGAGCGCGGCGAGGGCTGGTGGGGGTCGCAGGCGATGGCGGACTATTATTCAGGACACGCGGCGGGTGAAAATTTCTTCAACTGGGTGCAGGTGCATCCGCTGATGTCGGCTGACATGAACGGCAAGTACCCGTTCGACCATGCCGGCATTGGCGAGACCTCGCTGATGCTGGCGCTATGCCCGGAGGCTGTCGATGCCAATCACTTCGCCGACAATACCGGCTGGTACACGGCGAGCGCCAAGGATGCTTCGGCAGAGCTCGGGCAGAAGGGCGTCGCCATGATCATGGACCACCTGCGGGCAATATTGGGACGCTAGCGCGCGGCTTCCCTTCTCCCACAAGGGGGAGAAGGTAAGAGGGCGCCATGCTACTTCACCGCGCCCGCGGTCATGCCCATGATCAGATAGCGCTCCAACGCGATGCCAATGACGGCGAGCGGCGCGATGGCCGCCGTCGCTAGTGCCGCCATCGACCACCAGTTGATGCCTTGCGAGCCGGTCTGGCTCGCCACCATGACCGGAATTGTCTTGGCGTCGGTCGAGGTCAAAAGGGCGGCGAAGAAATACTCGTTCCAGCACAGCACCATCGCCAGGATGAAGGCGGCGACCATGCCCGGCAGCGCGATCGGCATGACGATGCGGAAGAACGCGCCCCAGATCGACAGCCCGTCGACCAAGGCTGCTTCCTCGAGCTCGACCGGGATCGAGTTGAACTGGTCGCGCATGATCCAGATGACGATCGGCAGCACCATCAGCGTGTAGAGCAGGATCAGCCCGATGCGCGTGTCGAGCAGGCCGACCTCGCGGTAGAGCACCAGGAAGGGCAGCGCCAGCACCACCGGCGGCAGGATCAGCTGCGACAGGAAGAAAAACGAGATGTCCTCGTTCTTGAACCAGGCGAAATGGTAGCGATAGCGGGTGAGCCCGTAGGCGGCGAGGCTGCCGATGATGATGGCGAGGCTCGACGCGCCGACCGAGGTGATCACCGAATTCATAAAGCGCTTGAGGAACTCCTCGCGCACGGTCGAGGTCTGGAAGATCGAGTCCGGCGACAGGCCGAGCGAACGCCAGCCCTTCCAGTCCGGCTGGAAGTCGACGAAGGGGATGAGATGGCCTTGCGTGACGTCGACTGCGGTCTTGAACGAGGTCGTGATCGTCCAATAGATCGGGAACAGGCAGATGAACGCCCAGAAGGCCAGCGCGCCATAGATGAAGACGCGGCTGGCGAGGAAGCTCGCCGGCGAGCGGATCTCCGAGGCGACATATTCGGTGGTCTGAACGCTCATCGGGCTCAATTCACCCCCATCTTGCTTTAATTGACATTGCGGACAAAACGGTTGGCAAATTTCAACAACCACGTGACGAACACGACGATGATCACCAGATAGGCCATCGCCAGCATGGTTCCGTAGCCGACATTCGAGCGGTCGCGGTATTCGCGGTAGATGAAGCTCGACACGGAATCGGTGGCGCCGCCGGGGCCGCCGGACGTCACGGTGATGATGATGTCGGCAAGCTTCAGCTTGAAGATGATGCGCAGGACCACCGCCGTCACCGACACCGGCAGCATCAGCGGGAAGGTGACCTGCCAGAAGGTCTGCCACGCATTGGCGCCGTCGACGCGTGCGGCTTCGAGCACCTCGCGCGACATCGCCTGCAGCCCGGCCAGCAGCATGATCATCATGAACGGAATGAAGGTCCAGGCATCCAGTATCATGATCGATATGCGCGCGATGATCGGATCGGAGAAGAAGGCGGGATTTTCCCAACCGAGATGGCGCGCCAGCGTTGCGGCCGGTCCGAACCTGTATTCCATCAGCGATTTGCCGATCATCCACGACACCGCGACCGGCGACAGCATCAGCGGCATCAGGAAGACGACGCGGAAGAATTTTCGCGCCCGGATCTGGGCATTGAGGAGCAGCGCCAAGCCGAAGGCAATGACATATTCGACCGCCACCGCCAGCACGTAGAGCACCATGTTGAACAGCGCGTTGCGGTAGTAGGGATCGCCCAGCATCTGCCAGAAATTGTCGAGCCCGTTGAACCGGCGGCCGCTGAAGGAACTGAGGTTCCAGTCGGTGAGCGCGATGTAGAAACCGAACAGCGTCGGGAAGATCACCATGGCGATGGTGAACAGCAGCGCCGGCAGCAGGAACAGGGCACGCTGGCCGTCTTCGCCGCGCGTCAGCACCTGGCCGACACCGATCGCCACGCCCCACAGAACATAGGCATAGACGACGGGGCGCCAGGTCTCGAAGCCGATCGTATCGGGGCTACCCTTGTAGAGGATCTCCAGCACGATCGTCGCCAGCAGGCCAAGCGTCGCAGCGGCCATCAGCGCCCAGCCAAGGCGTTTACGGCCTGGAGAGATCAGATCGGAAGTGCCGGCATCTGCCGGCCACGGGTTCGCGGTCGATGTCTGGTCAGCCACAAATCTCGCCCGTTTGAAGGCTCTCGAGGAGCCGGAGCCTGTCTAAAGTGGTCCGGCGTTGCCGCCGGACCACGGTTCATAGGCCAGCCTACATGCCGAGCGAAGCTTTGTAGAGCTTGATCTGGTTGTCGCGGCCGATCTGGTCGGTCAGCTTCTCCCATGCCGCCGCGATGGCGTCGGCGCCTTCCTGCGCCTTCATCTTGCCCGCGAAAGTGTTGGCCAGGATGTCCTCGGCGGCGCTGTAGTACTGGAAGATGCCGGGGATGCGTGGCTCGATCGCCGCGTTCGGATGGTTGTAGCTGTCGGATTCCGATTTGAGGTAGGAGGTGATGAAGGCCTCGTCGTAGCCGGCCGCCACCCATTCGGGAATGTCGAAATGCGAGTTGCGGTAAGGCTGGAAGCCCGACGGATACATCGCCGTCCAGATCGACAGGTCCTTGCCGCCGAGATGGGCTGCAGCGGACCATGCCGCCTTCTTCTTCTTTTCGTCGGCATCGACGCGGGCCATGACATAGACGCCCCAACCGAGATAGGCGCAGTTGGGCGCATAGTTCGGGCCGCTGGCGAGCTTGTCCCAGGCGCCGGTCTTCGCATTGTAGACATCGTCCGAGCCCGGCAGGATCGAGAAGCCGGTGACGTCGCCGACGACGGAAGAGTCGTTGGTCTTGACGTTGGAGCCGACGTCGCCCCACCAGGTGACCATCGAGCCGGTGCCGGCCAGGAACTGCTGGAAGGCGGTCGTGTTCGGATCGGCGTTGATCTGGTCGGCGGGTTCGGAGGGCAGCGCGTCGATGACGTCCTGGATTGCGCGCACCCAGGCCGGATTGTTGACGCGCGGCTTCATCGTGTCGGCGTCGAACAGCCAGGCCTTGTCGTCGGGGTGCTTGGCATAGGCGGTGGCGCGGCTGCCAAGGAAATAGAAGCCGAAGCCGCCCCAGGGCTTCGGCGCGTCGAGATAGCCATAGACGTCCTGGTCCTTGAGCTTCTTGCCCTTCAGGAACTTGGTCACCGCCTGAACCTGCTGCCAGGTCTTCGGCACGCCCCATTCACCTTCGCCGCCGCCGTCCTTCCAGGCCTTGGCGAGGTCGGCATCGGCGAACACGTCGGTGCGGTAGTTGAAGTTGTGCGCGTCGCCGTCGACGGTCACGCGGTATTGCTTGCCGTCCCAGGTGCCGACCGGCGGCTTCAGATAGCTGACCAGATCGTCGAAATCGATCTGGGTCTTGACCCAGTCGGGCATTTCCGACGTCAGGCCCTTGCCGCAGACATCGCCTTCGAACGGCGCGCCCATTTCGATGATGTCGAAGTCGACGGTCCCGGTCGCGATCGACTGCTGCAGGCGGGCGTTGTAGTCGGCCTGCGCCAGGTCGATCCAGTTGATCTTGGCGCCGGTATAGGTCTCCCATGGCTTCAGGAAGCCGCGGAACAGCACATTGTGCAGGTTCTGGTTGTTGAGACCCATGAAGGTCAGCTCGACGCCGGCGAATTCGCCTTCCTTGACATTGGCCTTGGTGGCTTCGAGGCAGAGTTCACCGACCTTCTGGAAATCGGCGTCCGTCGGCTGGCCTTTGCCGACGCCGGGGATCTGCAGGATTTTTGTGCGCAATTCGCTTGCCGCGGAGGCCGGGCGCGTCAAGGCGCCAAGTCCGGCGCCGGATGCGGCTGCGATCGCGGCCATGCTTGCCGCACCCTTCAATATGTCGCGCCTTGTGGCGCCGGCTCGAACCAGTTTGTCGTAAAGACCCGTTCTCATCGCCTATTCCTCCCAGAACATCAGTGTGAATAAATCGGCCAACTGTCGGACGCCGGAGCGCCACCGATGCTCCCGTTTCGGAAACGAATTAGGCAGGACCCCACCCTGCGTCGATTGAGGTTCCGATTGCGGATCGGGCACCGACATTTTTGACCAGCGCCTGCCACTATTCTCACAACCCAACGCCGTGTCAACGAGAGCTGGTTTTTATCTATAAGGGACCGACTTGCCCTGGCAGGTCGCGTTGGTTAGCTTCTGCGCCTACGGCTAATGGAGCCGATGGGGGAGACATGGCGCAAGTCGCGATCAGCAAGGTGGCCAAGGCCTTTGGAACGGTCAAGGTTCTGCACGAAGTCAGCGTCGATATATCGGACGGACAGTTCGTGGTGCTGGTTGGCCCCTCGGGTTGCGGCAAGTCCACGCTGCTCAGGATGGTGGCCGGGCTGGAGACCGTCTCCGCCGGCACGATCGCCATCGGCGACCGCGTCGTCAATCATCTGCCGCCGGCCAAGCGCGACATCGCCATGGTGTTCCAGAACTATGCGCTCTATCCGCATAAGACGGTCGAGCAGAACATGGCCTTCGCGCTCAAGCTCAGGAAAACCGATCCGGCCGTGGTCGCCGAGCGGGTCAAGCGCGCCGCCGACATCCTCGACCTCAATCCCTATCTGAAGCGCTATCCCCGCCAGCTTTCCGGCGGCCAGCGCCAGCGCGTGGCCATGGGCCGCGCCATCGTGCGCAATCCGCAGGTGTTCCTGTTCGACGAGCCGCTGTCCAATCTCGACGCCAAGCTGCGCGTGCAGATGCGCACCGAGATCAAGGAACTGCACCAGAGGCTGAAGACCACCACCATCTACGTCACCCACGACCAGATCGAAGCCATGACCATGGCCGACAAGATCGTCGTCATGCGCGACGGCCGCATCGAGCAGGTCGGCGCGCCGCTGGAACTGTTCGACCGCCCGGCCAACCTGTTTGTCGCCGGCTTCATCGGCTCGCCTTCGATGAACCTGCTCAAGGGCACCATGCGCAAGGGCGACAAGCCAGGGGTCGACATCGCAGGCACGCTGTTCCCGATCGGATCGGGCAATGCCGCGCAGGACGGTCAAGCGGTCGTCTATGGCGTCCGACCGGAGCACCTCGAGATCCATCCCGACGGGGTGCCGGCGAAGATTTCGGTGGTCGAGCCGACCGGCTCGGAAACGCTGGTGTTCCTGCGCTTCGGCGAAGGCGAGATGGTGGCGCTGTTTCGCGAGCGCCACGACTTCAAGCCGGGCGATACGCTGAAGCTGAAGCCAAGGCTCGACCAGATCCATCTTTTCGACGCAGAGACCGGCAAGCGTCTCTGATCTCAACTCACGAGGAATACCATGCTCAAAGGCATCAACCCGCTGCTCAATGCCGACGTGCTGCAGGCATTGCGGGCAATGGGGCATGGCGATGATCTGATCATCGCCGACACCAATTTTCCGTCCGATTCGGTGGCGCGCCAGACGGCGCTCGGCCGCGTGCTGCGCATCGATGCCTCGGCCGCGCAAGTGGTCAAGGCGGTGCTGTCGCTCTACCCGCTCGACACCTTCGTCGACGATTCGGCCGCGCGCATGGAAATCGTCGGCAAGCCGGACGAGATTCCTGAAGTGCAGAAGGAAGTGCAGAAGGAAGTCGATAAGGCCGAGGGCAAGTCGTGGCCGATGATCGCGGTCGAGCGCTACGCCTTCTACGAGCGCGCCAAACAAGCCTATTGTGTCATCCAGACCGGCGAACGCCGCTTCTATGGCTGCTTCGCCTTCCGCAAGGGCGTCGTGCCGCCGGATGCGGAGTAGCGGCATGGCTTCGGGCAAGCCGGTCGTCATATTGGGTGTGTTCGTCGCCGACACCGCCTACAGGGCGCAGCGGCAGCCGCGCATGGGCGAAACGATCCTCGGCACATCCTTCGCGCTGGGTCCCGGCGGCAAGGGCTCGAACCAGGCGGTGGCCGCCGGCAAGCTCGGCGCCGACGTCACCTTCCTCACCCGCCTCGGCGTCGATCCCTTCGCCGACATGGCCAGGCAGACCTGGGCGCAGGCGGGCGTCAAGGATGCCGTCATCGATACGCCGGAAAGCTACACCGGCGCGGCCTACATCTTCGTCGAGGAGACGACCGGCAACAACGCCATCATCGTCAGCCCCGGTGCTGCCATGCTGATCTCTCCAGCCGATATCGAAGCCAATGCCGCATTGATCAGCAATGCCGGTGTCTTTGTCACGCAGCTCGAACAGCCGATCGAAGCAGCCATGCGGGCGTTGGAGATCGCGCGTGGGGCAGGGGTGACGACGATCCTCAACCCAGCCCCTGCGGCAAAGCTTCCCGACCGCATCTACACGCTCTGCGACTACCTCACGCCCAACGAGACCGAGACGGAGGAACTGACCGGGATGAAGGTGTCCTCGGTCGACGAGGCGCGAGCCGCCGCCGACAGTCTGCTCAAAAAGGGGGTCGGCACAGTCATCGTCACGCTCGGCGACAAGGGCGCGCTTTTGCACTCGAAAGATCGCTCCGACCACGTTCCAGCCGTCAGCGCCGGCCCGGTGGTCGAAACCACGGGGGCAGGCGATGCTTTCAATGGCGGGCTTGCCGCTGCACTTTCGAGGGGCGTGGAGCCGCTGCAGGCGGTGCGCTTCGCTTGCGCCGTCGCCGGAATCTCGGTGACCCGGCCAGGGACTGCGCCATCCATGCCGACGCTGCAGGAGGTCGAGGCGCTGCTGGCGAGAGGATGATCTTGCGCGGCAAGACGTCTGCATGGGCCGAACGGACCTGAGTGACCTCAGGTCTCTTGGACCTCAGGTCTCTTGCAAGACAACATTTTTGACAATCAATGTCGACATTTCTCCAAAGCCAAGGGCTTGATACCCTTGAGAGAAATGGCGCGAGTGACGGGGCTCGAACCCGCGACCTCCGGCGTGACAGGCCGGCACTCTAACCAACTGAGCTACACCCGCGCATGGCGAACACGTGTCAGCCGTGTTCGTCGTTGGGGCGCTGGATAAGGGGTTCGCCACCGGGTGTCAAGCGCACCAAACCATCATAACAGCAAACAGGAGAAGGTTTTTTGACAGCCGGCGTTTTGTTGGCAAAACCGGCATCCAACCAGGGCGTCCTGCGCTCATTTGGCCTTGCGAAGCGGACCCTGACCGCTTAAAGGTCCGGCCCGGAGCGGGCGATTAGCTCAGTTGGTAGAGCGCTTCGTTTACACCGAAGATGTCGGCGGTTCGAGTCCGTCATCGCCCACCACTTTGATTTGAATGTCAAATTCTCGCATGTTAACCCCGATGCGATCTCCGAATTTCGGGTCGGTAGCTACAGAGTAGCAACAGAGCTCGACACTTCTTACGTGCGATTCTTCCCGCAAATGGGGTACTACCGCTGGGCGCGAGAATTTTTTGCGTCATTGCCTACATGGCTATTGTAGTGCCTCAATGCGCCTCCTAGATTTAAGGTAAGAAGAAGAAAACTGGCCAAGTTAGCCAGTGCCTTCAGAGGACGACCTTGGCTTCGCCTTGGTCTGGGAGTTGGCCCTCCCTATCG